>CAIOPD010000019.1 GCA_903860085.1 uncultured Pseudomonadota bacterium | reverse complement strand
CGGACAATGCCGACATAGTTCCACATGAAGCGACGTAACTCATCCCAGGTATGAGTAATCAGCACTTCTTCATCAGCATCAGTGACGCGGCTTTCATCCCAGTACGGCAGTTGTGGAGACTTTTTTGTTGGCTGACTTAAAATATCTTCGGCGGCCGTGTGTCCAAATACTAGGCACTCCAACAGCGAGTTGCTGGCGAGCCGATTTGCACCATGCAATCCAGTACAGGCAGTTTCACCAACTGCATATAAATTTTTAATATCAGTACGGCCTTTATCATCGGTCATCACCCCACCGCAAATGTAGTGCGCAGCTGGCACTACCGGTATCGGTGCTTTACTCATATCAATGCCGAGCTCAAGGCAGCGTCTATAAATATTAGGGAAATGTTCCATAATAAAAGCGAGCGGTTTATGTGATATATCCAAGTAAACACAGTCAAGCCCACGTTTTTTCATTTCAAAGTCTATGGCCCGCGCAACAATATCTCGCGGTGCAAGCTCCGCCCGCACATCATACTCAGGCATAAAGCGCGTACCATCAGCCAGCTTTAACAAGCCACCCTCACCTCGTACCACTTCAGAAATTAAAAATGATTTAGCGTGAGGATGAAATAAGCAGGTGGGGTGAAACTGAATAAACTCCATATTGGCCATTCGACAGCCGGCACGCCATGCCATCGCCATACCGTCGCCGGTACTGACATCTGGATTGGTCGTGTATAAGTAAACCTTGCCTGCGCCACCGGTGGCTAGAATAGTATTTTGAGCGGCAATTGTAATCACCTTGCCTGTGTGATTATCTAATACATAAGCCCCTAAGCAACTATTGTCGTCGGCCTGTTCAATTTTTGTTTGCGTGACTTTACGGGTGGTAATTAAATCAACGGCAATGTGATTTTCTAGCAGGCAGATATTAGGATGGGTGCGTACCTTCTCAGAAAGTGTGGTCTGTATGGCGTGACCCGTCGCATCTGCCGCGTGAATTACGCGTCTATGGCTATGCCCACCTTCACGGGTTAAATGGTAGCCACTGTCATCTTGCTCGCGTGTGAATCCTACACCTTGCTCAATCAGCCACTCTACCGCAGGTTTAGCTTGTTTTGCTACCAGCTCAGTCACGGCAGCATCACAAAGTCCTGCGCCGGCTGTTAGGGTGTCTTGAATGTGCGCTTCAACGGTATCGTTATCGTCATTAATGACTGCGGCAATGCCACCTTGTGCCCAGTCACTGGCGGTGTCGTTTACGCGACGTTTGCTCACTAAACATACTTTTTTATGCTCGGCAGTTCGCAGTGCCAGAGATAAGCCAGCGAGTCCACTGCCAATAATCAGTACATCAAATTGCTGCATTTTTACTTGGGGCCAAAAGTTAAATATTGAAGTTAAATTTAGTGGTTAAGTTGAGTGGTGACAGAAAGTGTTTGCTTAGGAACTTATCATCTTGTGTTGCGGTCATTATAGGGGTAATGGCAACCGTATCACAACCGCAATAAATGTAAGGCATGGTTAATTATTAATATTTAACGTTAGATGGGGAGAAGCATGAGAATACAACTTACCAAAATGCATAAGATTGCGCAAATTAGCTTCGTGCAAGGGGCAGGGCAGGGTTATACTCCTACTAATGAATCAAAATATGTCGGGATTTCGCCCGCAGAGGGCTTAAGTGTAGTGACAGCAACTCCATCACCCAGTAATCGTGAAATTGATCATGAGCTTGTGCTACTCGCCCAGCGAGGCGATAAGCGTGCCTTTGGCATGCTAGTGGATAAGTATCAGCGCAAATTAGGTCGACTACTATCTCGTATGATTCGTGATCAGTCTGAAATCGAAGATGTTGTGCAAGAATCTTTTATTAAAGCCTATCGTGCATTACCTAACTTTCGTGGTGATAGTGCTTTTTATACTTGGCTGTACCGTATTGGTATCAATACTGCAAAAAATCATTTAGTGGCTTTAGGTCGCAGACCAACGGTTAGTACCGATATTGAAATTGATGATGCGGAGAATTTCGATAGCGGTAATGAGTTACGGACTACCGAAACGCCAGAATCCACTTTAATGACTAAGCAGATTGCGCAAACAGTTAATGATACCGTTGCCAGTTTGCCAGAAGAACTTAGAACCGCGATTACGTTACGTGAGATAGAGGGATTAAGTTACGAAGAGATTGCCAGTATCATGAGTTGCCCAATTGGCACCGTGCGTTCGCGTATTTTTAGGGCGCGTGAAACTATTGCGGTTAAGCTGAGGCCCTTGTTGGACACCCCAGATCATAAGCGTTGGTAATTCAAGTTAAAAATAAATTTCCATTAATTTAATAGTAATAGTGTAAGTGTTTCAGGAGAAAACAATGAGCGAGCAAATATCAGCCTTAATTGATGACGAAATAGCCATCGAAGATGCAGCCTATTTAATTACGATGCTGCAATCATCCAAGAAAGTTGCAGAGGCTTGGAGTCAATACCATCTGATTGGTGATTCGATGCGCGGGGATAATAACCTTAGTGCTAATTTCAAACAAAATTTAATGCAGAAAATAGATTTAGAGCCTACTGTACTGGCGCCTAATGCCACTCTAGGTGGTTCAGGTGAAGGATTCAAGCTACATCATAAAGTCCCTGCTTCTTGGTCGATTGCCGCTTCGGTTGCGGCGGTGATGGTAGTCGGCTGGATGGCGCTGCATCAAACTACACAAGTTGCCAATGGTTTGGTTGCTGATGCACAAAGCGAATCAGTAACATCAGCTATTCCTGCGGAATACTTACTGGCGCATCAGACCACTGCTCCATCAGGCAGTGCCTACTATATACAAACTGTAAGTTACTCCAAATAACGCACATGAAGTATTTTATTGCAGCTTGTTTGTTGATTGGCGCTAGTTTAGGAGCACAGGCGGCGAGTGATGATGATATGTGGCAAGCGTTGCAAAAAACGGCTGTTGCGGCACGGGCTTTAAGTTATCAAGGCATTTTCGTTTGCCAAAGTGGTAAACAGACCAAGTCTGTGCAAATCACTCATATGTTTACCGACAAAGGTGAATTTTCACGCAACGTGTTGCTTGATGGGACGCCGCGCCAATTACTTAGTCAGGGTAGTGACTTGGTGATTTATAACCAAAAGAATGAAAAAGTTGTGATTGAAAAACGGCATGGTCAAAATATGTTTCCTGCGGTATTGCCAACCAATCTGGAGTCAATCAGAGCAAACTATGCATTGCATATTGGAGATGCGGAGCGCATTGCCGACCGCCAGGCGCAGATTTACCTTTTGGAGTCTAAGGATGGCTTAAGGTACAGCTACAAGCTTTGGGTTGATAGTGAATACGGCTTACTGTTAAAGTCTGTGTTACTTAATAGCCACAATGAAGTCATAGAAAGTATTGCTTTCAATCAGGTAGCTTTAATGCAAGTAGGAGGTTTAGATTGGTTTAGACCTAAGATTGATAGCAAAAAAAATTATGTGATGGAAGATGAGGTTCCCACAAGCGCGGATACTGGGGTTGTCAATGCATGGAGTATCAAAGAGCTCCCAGCCGGATATCGCAAAGTAGATCAAATGATTCGCATGGTGCATGGTAAGACGCTGCCCGTTACCCATATTGTATTTTCAGATGGCATGGCTTATGTGTCCTTGTTTATTGAACCAGCTAATCTAAAAACTAAAGCTAGTACTAAGGCTACGCAAGCTGTCGTAGGAAACACTAGTTATTATATGAATGTGACAGATGGTTATCAGATAACTGTGGTTGGTGAGGTGCCGGAAATTACGGCAGCTCAAATTGGCAATGCGGTCATCTTTAATAAATAATCAATCAAGACAACCCTACCCTGTAAGCCATTATGATAGAAGAATATGCCGTTGTAACTGCTTGTGTAGATAATCAAGCGACGTTGGAAATTGAAAGGCGGACTGCTTGTAGCCTTTGCGGTCAGAAACGGGGTTGTGGAAATGCTACTTGGGGCAAGTTGCTTGGGCATAAAAGCCATGCCTTTACTGCTGAGAATACAATCCATGCCAATGTTGGCGACAGTGTAGTCGTTGGTATCAATGAACAAGCAATTCTTAGCTCAGTATTCCTGCTTTATATTCTCCCCATGCTAGGGATGTTAATAGGCGCTGTGCTCACCGATATCTATTTCAAGAATGAGTTTTATGTCATGATTGGTGCCGCATCTGGATTGTTGCTAAGCTTCGTATTTGTTAAGCGCTTCATGGTCAGACGCAGTTGCACTACTAAAGCCTACGCACTAAAATATCAAGCGACTATCTTGCGACAAGCAGTAACTGTAGACGCAGACAAACTTGAAACTGAATAAGGGTTAACACATGAAAAATTGGATTGCCATTTTAGTATTCGCGCTGACTTCAGCCTTACATTTAGATGTTTATGCGCAGAGCCTGCCTGACTTTACTGAATTGGCGGAAAAGCATGGCGGAGAAGTGGTTAATATTAGTGTGACTCAAAATGTCCGACAAGACGCTGGGGCGATGCAGTTTCCGGGTATGCCAGGCGATGAGCAAATGCAGGAATTTTTTAAACGATTTGGCATTCCAGTGGTGCCTGGGCAGAATGGTGCGCCACCAGCTGAATACAAAACGCAGTCGTTAGGTTCAGGTTTTATTATCAGTAGTGATGGTTACATCCTAACCAATGCTCACGTCGTCTCTGAGGCTGATGAAGTGGTGGTTAAACTTTTTGATAAGCGTGAATTTAAGGCCAAAATTATAGGCATTGATAAGCGTACTGATGTGGCGTTGGTTAAGATTGAGGCGACAGGATTACCTAAAGTCACTATCGGTGACCCTGCTAAACTAAAAGTGGGCGCTTGGGTGGCTGCTATTGGCTCACCGTTTGGCCTAGAGAATACAATGACTGCGGGCATTGTCAGCGCCAAAGGGCGCGCCTTGCCACAAGAAAACTTTGTGCCATTTATTCAAACCGATGTTGCGATTAACCCAGGTAATTCTGGCGGTCCGCTGTTTAATTTAAGTGGCGAAGTGGTGGGTATTAATTCGCAGATTTATAGTCGTAGTGGTGGCTCTATGGGTTTATCGTTCGCGATTCCAATTGATGTGGCGCTTGAGATTTCTAATCAACTGAAATCTAGCGGAAAGATTACTCGTGGTTGGTTAGGTATAGCCATTCAGGAGATTAATAAGGAGTTGGCAGAGTCGTTTTCAATGAAAAATACCAATGGGGCATTAGTGGCTGGTGTTGAGAAAAACGGACCTGCCGATAAAGGTGGCTTAGAGCCAGGAGACGTCATTACCAAATTTGATGACAAGCCCATTGTCGCTTCGGCAGACTTGCCGCGTGCTGTAGGTTCAGCAAAGCCAGGCAGAATTGTGCCAGTTGAGATTCTTCGTAAAGGCAGCGTGAAGATTCTTAACGTAGGTGTGGGTGAAATGCCAGCCGACGCAAGCGATGCGCTTCAAAATAACAAGCCCGCCTCCAAGCCAGAAATGAATCGCATAGGCTTGACTTTAAAGGAGCTGACAGTTCAGCAGAGGAAAAAGCTAAACGGCAAGAATGGCTTGTTGGTCGTTGATTCACAAGGTGCCGTAGCACAAGCGGGCGTTCGTCATGGGGATATAATCCTTGGCCTCAATAATTCTGAAGTGCAGTCTTTAGACCAATTTAATAAACAGCTTTTGGGCATCTCTGTAGGGAAAACCATCGCATTGCTAGTGCAGCGCGGTGAGAATACGCTGTATGTTCCAGTCAAAATCCCCGCAGGAAAGTAATGGTTATGAAAAGTAGCGCACCAATCAGTTGATGTTAATACTTTGAATTTGCTGTAAAATCCGATCAGTTAATTTGCAATAACAAAGGCGCTTAAGGCGCCTTTGTTATTAATCTTCGTTCTTGAGCAACACCCTTGTTATGAAACTGCGCTATAGGCATTAAGTTTTTAATAAACTTAAGTTGCTAGCCAGACAATAAAATAGTCTATCCAAAACATGAAAAATATCCGTAACTTTTCCATTATTGCTCACATTGATCACGGCAAATCAACTTTAGCCGATCGTATCATTCATTTGTGTGGCGGTTTAGCTGACCGTGAAATGGAAGCGCAAGTCCTTGACTCTATGGATATTGAGCGGGAACGCGGCATTACGATTAAAGCGCAAACGGCAGCTCTGGATTACAAAGCAGACGACGGCCAAATTTATCATCTTAATTTGATTGATACACCTGGTCACGTGGATTTTAGCTACGAAGTGTCTCGTTCGCTTTCAGCTTGCGAAGGCGCCCTGTTGGTAGTCGATGCCAGTCAAGGGGTGGAAGCGCAGAGTGTAGCTAACTGTTATACCGCGCTAGATTTAGGCGTGGAAGTAACCGCAGTGCTTAATAAAATTGATTTGCCATCAGCAGATCCTGATCGCGTCATGCAAGAAATTGAAGATGTTATTGGCATTGATGCTAAAGATGCAGTGCGCTGCTCTGCTAAAACTGGTTTGGGTGTACGTGATGTATTAGAAGCTGTGGTGGCCAAGGTGCCACCGCCAAAAGGCAATGTGGACGGGCCACTCAAAGCGCTTGTGATTGACGCCTGGTTTGATAATTACGTGGGTGTAGTCATGTTGGTGCGTGTAATTGATGGCGTGCTAAAGCCAAAAGATAAAATCCGCCTAATGGCCACGCATGCAGAATTTTTATGTGAGCAGGTCGGTGTATTTACACCAAAGTCTGAGCAAAAAACGGCGCTTTCAGCCGGTGAGGTAGGCTTTGTTATTGCGGGTATTAAAGAGTTGGCTAGTGCTAAAGTTGGTGACACTGTTACCTTGGTAAATAAACCAGCAGCACAGCCATTGGTGGGGTTTAAAGAAGTAAAGCCACAAGTATTTGCAGGGCTATATCCAGTAGAATCTAATCAGTTTGAAGCTTTACGTACGGCATTAGAAAAGCTAAGTTTAAACGATGCTAGTTTATTGTTTGAACCGGAAAATTCAACTGCGTTAGGCTTTGGTTTTAGGTGCGGATTTTTAGGCTTGCTACATATGGAAATCGTACAAGAACGCCTGGAGCGTGAGTATGATATGGATTTAATTACCACGGCACCTACAGTCGTGTATGAACTACTGCTGAAAGATGGCGAAGTTGTGCAGATTGAAAATCCATCACGATTGCCTGAGACTTCACGCATTGCGGAAACCCGCGAGCCGGTTATTAATGTCAATTTGTTGATGCCACAAGATTATGTAGGTGCAGTGATGACGCTTTGCAATAATAAGCGTGGTATTCAAAAGAATATGCAGTATATGGGTAGGCAAGTCATGCTGAGCTATGAAATGCCACTGAATGAAGTTGTGCTCGATTTTTTTGATAAATTAAAATCAGTGTCACGTGGTTATGCTTCCATGGATTATGAGTTTTTAGAGTTTCGCGCAGCAGATTTGGTAAAGCTTGATATTATGGTCAATGGTGAACGCGTGGATGCCTTGAGCATGATTGTTCATAGAGCCAATAGTGTGCGTCGCGGACGCGAAGTGGCGGCAAAAATGCGTGAGTTGATTCCGCGTCAGATGTTTGATGTGGCTATCCAAGCCTCGATTGGTGCAAATATTATTTCGCGTGAAACCGTGAAAGCGATGCGTAAGAACGTGATTGCTAAGTGTTATGGTGGCGATGTTTCACGTAAGCGTAAGTTGCTAGATAAGCAAAAAGAAGGTAAAAAACGCATGAAGCAAGTGGGCAATGTGGAGATTCCGCAAGAGGCATTTTTGGCTATTTTGCGCATTGAAGACTAATATCGGCTTCTATAAAGCCTAACCGAACTAATAGGATATATACGCAATGATGTTTGCATTATTTATGATCGTCATACTGGTGGTCACGGGCTTTATCTGGCTGCTTGATATATTAGTCTTAAGTAAAAAGCGTGCTGCTGGCGCTAATGAACCGGTTCTGGTGGAGTATGCCAAAAGTTTTTTCCCGGTCATTTTATTGGTATTTTTTGTTCGCTCATTTATTGTCGAACCATTCAAAATCCCTTCGGGATCAATGATGCCGACCTTGTTGGCGGGCGATTATATTTTGGTGAATAAATTTACCTATGGCTTACGCGTACCTATTCTAAATAATGTATTCGCATCAATAAACCAGCCTAGTCGTGGCGATGTATTTGTCTTTCACTATCCTCCACAACCTTCTATAGACTATATTAAGCGTGTGGTAGGTTTGCCTGGCGATAAAATTAGCTATCAAGATAAGCACTTAACCATCAATGGTCAGCCGTTAGTGGTGAATGAGGTGGGTGATTATGATTATGTCATCTCTGGTTTGAATATGATTCGTGCTAAGCAATATCAAGAACAATTAGGTGCTGTGAAACACGATATTTTAATCCATGATGTTGTGGGAAATTATGAGTCTAATGCCATCGGCGCTAAATTTGCCAATAATGAAGAAATTACAGTGCCCGCTGGACAATATTTAGCGATGGGTGATAATCGTGATAATAGTTCAGATAGCCGTGTTTGGGGTTTTGTGCCAGAAAGGAATTTGGTTGGTAAAGCCTTTTTTATCTGGATGAATTTTGATCAGTTCTCAAGAATAGGTACAACCATTCATTAAAATGGTTGTGCACTATGCTGGACATGTAAGGGAATTCAATGCATCACTTTGAAAGCGCAAGCAAGCAAGCCGTAATAACCTTGGTTTCAGAAGACATTCGGGTGCTTAACCGCATAGTTTTTTCTACAACTAGCCATGAATAAAATGCGTGTAGTTTCAAGCAGTCTATAATGATGCAGCAGGCTTTAGCAAATCGATTGCCCTACCGTTTTGTCAACGCCAGTCTACTAACGCAGGCGCTCACTCATCGCAGTTTTAGTGCGCAAAATAATGAGAGGCTGGAGTTTTTAGGTGATGGCGCACTTAACTTTATCATTGCTCAGCAGTTGTTTCAGCGTTTTCAAGCGCTAGCTGAGGGAGATTTAAGCCGATTACGCGCACAATTAGTCAAAGAAGCTACCCTATGTGAAATAGCGCAGTCACTAGACGTTGGCGCTGCGCTTAAATTAGGCGAGGGTGAACTTAAAAGTGGTGGTTGGCGCCGACCTTCTATATTGGCTGATGCATTGGAAGCTTTGATTGGTGCGGTTTATCTAGATGGAGGATATGCCGAGGCTGAAGCCATGGTGATAGCTTTGTTTGCTGACAAGCTGGCAACGATAGATCCTAATGTTATTGACAAAGATCCTAAGTCATTATTGCAAGAGCACTTACAAGGTCAAAAGCTCGCAGTCCCAGAATATAAGGTTACGCAATTAGCTGGCGAAGCCCATGCGCAACTGTTTGTGGTGGAATGTTATATAGAGAAATTAAATATACGTACGGCTGGTGAAGGCACTAGTCGCCGCATTGCAGAACAGCAGGCTGCAAACTATGCGTTAATCGCATTAGAAAAAATTGCTTTGGAGAAGATTAAATAATGACAGATTTAGATAAAGAGCTGAGCGCATTTAAATGTGGTACGGTGGCAATTGTCGGTCGTCCTAACGTAGGTAAATCAACGTTACTCAACCATATTTTGGGTATGAAGTTAGCCATTACTTCACGCAAGGCACAAACGACCCGCCATCGATTGCTTGGTATTCATACCACTAACGATACCCAATTTTTATTTGTGGATACGCCCGGCTTTCAACAAAAACACTTAAATGCGCTCAATAAGGGTTTAAATAAAACCGTGACGCAGGTTTTAGCTGAAGTGGATGTCGTATTGTTTGTGATTGAGCCTATGAAGTTGGGTGATGCCGATCGCAAGGTATTAGCCTTGCTTTCAGAAAAGACACCGACTATTTTGGTGGTGAATAAATCAGATTTGATGGGGGATAAAGGCAATCTGTTACCTTTAATTCAAGACTTTGATTTGGAGTTCCCATTCTCAGATATCGTACCAGTCAGCGCCAAAAAGAGCCTCCATTTAGATGAGTTGTTAGCGACTATTCGCAAGTACTTGCCAGAGCAAGCTGCTATCTATTCTGAAGATGAACTGACAGATAAGAACGAACGATTTTTAGCTGCTGAACTGGTGCGTGAAAAGATATTCAGATTATTGGGTGATGAAATTCCTTATTCAGTAACCGTTGAAATTGAGAAATTTGAAGTGGTGGGCAAGCTACGCCGTATTTTTTGCGCGATTATTGTGGATAAAGACAGCCAAAAGCCTATGCTAATTGGCAAAGGCGGAGAAAAGCTCAAACAAATCTCAACTGAAGCGCGTCAAGATATGGAAAAACTTTTTGATGGCAAGGTTTATCTTGAAACTTGGGTTAAGGTTAAGGGCGGCTGGGCAGATGATGAGCGTGCTTTGAAGTCTTTAGGTTACTAATCGATGGCATTCATGCCCTTGGCTTAATTGCCACTAAGCGTTTATGGCAGTAGTTAGTTTAAATCGTCAAGACAATCAAGCGGTGTATGTACTTCATACTTTTCCGTTTAAAGAAACCAGCCTAGTTGTTGAGTTATTTGCCCGAGATTATGGACGTGTAGCCGCTACTGCCAAAGGCGCGCGACGTCCACGCTCTGCCATGCGAGGAATGTTACAAGCTTTTCAGCCGTTAGTTGCTACATGGTCCGGTAAGTTAGAACTCAAAACGCTACATAGTTTAGATTGGGGTGGCGGTTTATTGCTTCTCAAGGGCGAAGCACTGATGTGTGGATTCTATCTAAATGAACTGTTATTACGCTTGTTGCCGCGTGAAGATCCGCACGAAGCCCTTTTTGAATACTATAGTGCCACATTAAAAATTCTCGGTAGTGGCGAAGATTTAGCCAGCACTTTACGCCGATTTGAATTGAAGTTGTTGCAGGAACTAGGGTATGCCATTCCCTTAGGAGAGGATACTGATAATACAGCGATAGTCTCTACCAACAGTTATCGCTATGAGGCCGAGCATGGCGCCATAAGGTTTAATGCAGCATTAAAACACACCCAAAATGGCGTACAATTGTCTGGTGGCACTCTGCTGGCAATGGCCAATGATGATTATAGTCAGTCACAAACGCAGCAACAAAGTAAGCTATTAATGCGCTATTTATTGGCGCATTATTTAGGGGATAAACCTTTGCACACTAGGCAGCTTTTAATTGATTTACAAGGGCTGTAAACTGGCCAAATCTCAAACATAGTCAAGATAACTTAGCATAGAAACTAGTAAAAATTATGATCAAATTAGGCGTTAATATCGATCACGTGGCGACTATACGTCAAGCACGTGGCACTCAGTACCCTAGCGTAGTGCAAGCTGCATTAAGGGCTGAACAATCCGGTGCAGACAGTATCACTCTCCACCTTCGTGAAGATCGTAGGCATATGCAGGACGCCGATGTGCACGCATTACGTGGATTATTGCAAACGCGAATGAATCTTGAATGTGCAGTGACTGATGAAATGATCGCTATAGCCTTAAAAGTAGCACCACAAGACGTTTGCTTAGTGCCGGAACGACGTGAGGAGCGCACCACTGAAGGTGGATTAGATGTGGTCGCTAATTTTGCAAAAGTAGAACAGGCTGTTAAAAAGCTCAACAGTGCTGGTATTCGTGTTTCCTTATTTATAGGGCCAGACCATGCCCAAATAGATGCCGCCAAAAAGTGTGGCGCACCTGTGATTGAACTTCATACTGGCACGTTTGCTGACGCAGAGACTTCGGAGACTAAAGCCCTAGAGTTGCTACGAATTAAACAGGCCGTTAGTTACGCGCGCGGACTAGGATTGGTGGTGAATGCAGGTCATGGATTACACTATCATAATGTGCATGAAATCGCTGCGATAGAAGGATTAGAAGAGCTCAATATTGGTCACGCAATCGTAGCGCATGCTTTGTTTGTAGGTTGGGATAATGCCGTGCGAGAAATGAAGGCGTTAGTGAAAGAGTTTTCTTTCAAGTAGCCATGATTCGATCGACGCATGAGCGTGTAATATGATTTTTGGGATTGGTACTGATATTGTTGAAGTATCACGTATTGCGGCTTCAATTAATGCGTTTGGAGATAGTTTTGCCGAACGTGTTTTGGCTGACAGTGAATTGGAAGGCTATCAAAACTCACAAATAAAAGCGCGTTTTTTGGCCAAGCGCTTTGCGGCTAAAGAAGCTTTTTCTAAAGCCTTGGGTACTGGTCTGCGTGCGCCGGCCACTTTTCAGAATATTGCCATTTCCCACGACGATTTAGGTAAACCCATATTGGTGCTTGCCCCAGACTTGCTGGCATTTATGCAAGAAAAAAACATACAACATACCCACATTAGCATTAGTGATGAGAAAAATTTAGCCACGGCTTTCGTGATTTTAGAACTATGACAGGCATTAATCAGACGGCTGCATTAACAAATGATTTGGAAGCGATGGATAGCGCGCGGCGTTTTGGCGGTGTAGCTCGGTTATATGGAGCAGCCGGCTTAGCTAGGCTGCAAGCTGCACACATCTGCGTTATTGGCATTGGTGGGGTTGGTAGCTGGGCAGCAGAAGCCCTTGCGCGGAATGCTGTTGGCACTATCACCCTAATTGACTTGGATAATATTGCTGAATCTAATGTGAATCGGCAATTGCATGCGCTAGATGGTAATTTTGGCAAAGCTAAAGTGACGGCGATGGCTGAACGCATTCGCCTGATTAACCCATCGGTACAGGTGGTCGAAATTGAAGATTTTGTGAGCGCTGAAAATATCAATTCGCTATTAATGGCAAAGTTTGACGGAGTTATCGATTGCATAGATGATGCTAAAGCCAAAGCAGCCATTGCGCATTTTTGTAAAACATATCATTTACCGTTAGTAATGACAGGTGCAGCTGGTGGGCGACTTGATGGTAGTCGTATCAAACAAGCTGATCTAGCGCAAGTTAGTCATGATAAATTGTTAGCTAAGGTACGTAATATTCTGCGCCGCGATTATGCCTTTGCCAAAGCAGAGCCTGAAAAAAATAAAATAGCCAAGTTGGGTATCCATTGCGTTTATTCTGATGAAGAAGCGATAAAGCCAGAAGAGTTGTGTGCATTAGAGACTACTGCCATTACGGGTTTAAACTGTGCTGGGTATGGGTCTAGTGTGACCGTTACGGCACCGTTTGGATTTATTGCCGCCGGCTGGCTGTTGCAACAACTGGTCAACGCTTAGCAAGCGCTAGCTTAAAAGCCCATCTACCATTAGGGTGTGGCTACCTAATGATTGGCTGTGAAGGCCGCGCACTTATTTTTAATGGCCTGTCTTTTTCATTAAACAGTCATTAATTTGTAACAATTGACGCTTAAAATTGTTGTCACATATAAAATTAAGAAACCATGCGTAAATCTTACCCACCATTAAAACTTATTAATCGTGACATCAGTATTTTAGCGTTTAACGAACGCGTGTTAGGGTTAGCGCAAAATCCAGAATATCCATTACTTGAGCGTCTGCGGTTTTTATGCATCGTATCATCAAATTTAGATGAGTATTTTGAGGTGCGTGCAGCACCACATGTAGATGCCATGCGCGAAGATGATCAGGACGGCGATATTACAGTGCAAAGTTATGAGTCGATTTCTAACGTAGCGCGCGCACTAGTCGATAAGCAATATCACATTTTCAATAATGAACTGATGCCAGCTTTAGCAGAGCAGGGTGTACATTTAGTCTCACATGGTGAGCGTAACTTGCAGCAACGTGGTTGGGTGGCAAAGTATTTTGAGTCGGAGGTGCGGCCTTTATTGATTCCGGTCGCACTAGATCCATCGCACCCTTTTCCACAGGTGGCGAATAAATCACTGAATTTTATTGTTTCTCTGGCTGGGAGTGATACTTTTGGGCGTAGCAATAATATTGCTATTGTCAGAGTGCCGCGTGTGTTGTCACGTCTCATTAAGTTACCAAAGAGCTTAAGTGATAAACAGCAAAAGTTTGTTTCACTTTCTAGCGTGATTCGCGCTCACTTATCTAGTCTGTTTGATGGGCGTGAAGTGCTTAATTTCTCTCAGTTTCGGGTTACTCGGCACTCGGATTTATCCGTTGATGAAGATGATGTGAAGAATCTGCGCACAGCTTTGCGAAAAGGATTAGTGCATAGAAATTTTGGAGATGCAGTTCGTTTGGAAGTGTCACATGGTTGTGATGACAAGCTTGCTAAGATGTTATTGCAGCAATTCAATTTGCCTAAGCAGTCCTTATATCGGGTGCATGGGCCAGTGAATTTAGCACGTTTAATGCAGTTGGCTGATTTGGCTGAAGGTAGTCAGCTTAAATTTAAGCCATTTGAGCCGCAAATTAGCCATCAGTTGTTATCCAATCAATCTTTCTTTAGCCAGTTGAAGCAGAGAAACGTTTTGATTCATCAGCCTTATGAAAGCTTTGAGTCAGTGATCGACTTTTTACGCGAAGCTGTGAATGATCCAGATGTATTATCGATTCAGCAAACCATCTATCGTGCAGGTTCTGATACGCGCATGCTAAAGCTGTTGCAAGAGGCCGTGCGCCAAGGCAAGGAGGTCATGGCCGTGGTCGAGCTTAAGGCTAGGTTTGATGAAGAGGCTAATATTAACTGGGCTGAAGCGCTTGAATCTGTAGGTGCGCAAGTGGTGTATGGGATTGTTGGTTTAAAAACCCATGCCAAAATGTTATTAGTGATGCGTCGTGAAGAGACTGGTCTCAAGTATTACGGCCATTTATCTACAGGCAACTACAATCCGCGAACTACGCGTTTGTATACGGATGTTAGTATGCTTACGGCAGATGTGCAAATTACACGTGATATGGAGCATCTGTTTAGGCATATTGCTAGTCAGGTTAAATTGCCCCGTATGCAGAAGCTTTTGGTAGCACCATTTTATTTGCATCGGCAGATGTTAGCCAAGATTAGAGCGGCTGAGTTGGCGGCTATTGCAGGTAAGCCAGCAAGTATTATTTTGAAAATGAATGCGCTCACCGATGAAGCTTTGGTGAAGGCATTGGTAAAAGCTGGGCGCGCTGGCGTCGAAGTGGATTTAATTATTCGCGGTGCCTGCATTTTGCCAGTTGATGCGCCAGGGCTGGATGGCCGTATCCGTGTACGTTCGATTATTGGCCGGCTCTTAGAGCATTCTCGCGTATTCTATTTTAAAATTGATACTGAAGAGAATATGTGGCTGGCAAGTGCTGATTGGATGAATCGCAATATGATGCGCCGTGTTGAAGTTGCATGGCCAATTGAAGATGTAAATGACCGTCTGCGTATTTTACTTGAATGCTGCCAAATGAGTCTGGATGATAACAAGGATGCTTGGTTGCTGGGATCAGATGGCGTTTATAACCGAATTCCAGTCCCTAGTGGAAGAGTTAACGGAGCAGATTTAAGCTTTAGTGCGCAGCAGCAGTTGCTAAAAAAATATGCAGATTAGAATTTGATTCAAATACGGATAGGCAATGGCTAATTTAATTTTATGGCGTCATGCTGACGCTGAAGTAGATAGTGTGACGGGTAAAGATGCTGATCGAGCGTTAAGCAAGAGCGGTCTCAAAGATGCTGACAGAATGGCCAAGTGGTTACATCAGCATTTGCCTGAGAATACAGAAATTTTGTGTAGCCCCGCGCGACGCTGCTTGGAAACTTTAGCTGCCTTGCAGCAGTTGGATGAAGTTGATGCTCAGCATCTAGGAAAGAAGTATCCTGTGCAAGTTGTAGATTTTTTGTCTGTAGATAGCACTGTACAGATGATTGTAAAGAACGTAGCTAATGACGATAGCAGTAGAACGCTATTACTTATTGGCCATCAGCCAAACCTTGGGCGGGTCATTGCTAAGTTGCTTGGAATGAATGAAGGCGCCTCTGTGGTTAAGAAAGGCGCCGTATGGTGGCTACGTCAGCGTATGATGGTTGGACAATATCAGACATACCTATACGCCGTACGTAATCCGCGCGACTAAATTTATTGAAACGTTAAGCCGCGCCTACACTTCTTCATTTATTTTTTCGGACGGCCAGTTTTAATAGTTGGCACTTTGCTCATCACAGCGGATAAAGCTGCATCCGTCATAGCACTTAGTTGCATAATTCCTGCACGTAATAACTCACTTTTTTTCACTGGGCTACCTAATTTCTGTAAGCGCTCTTTTAATACATGAAATTGAGCATATTCAGCTTTAGGCATAGTGAAGCTGTCACGCTCCATTTTTACTTTCGGTGCTTTTACAATTTTAACTGGTTGAGTAGCCGCTACTTTTTTAACGGCAGTTTTTGTAACGCTCACAACAGCTTTAGATGTCGCTGGCTTAGCGATTACGGCTTTATTGATGGCAGGCTTTACTGCAATGGTTGCAGTTACAGCTGGTTTACTTGCTTGTGCTGGGGTAACTTTTGGCGCTACAGGTTTTAATGCTGTCGGTTTTGCTGGTTTTCTTTTCGTCATGACAATCTCCTTAATAAACTATATAAACAGTTTATACCGTTTAATTTGATTTGCAATAAAAATTTACAAGCGGTTGTAATAGCGATTAGATTGTATTCAGTTCAAATGCCCAGTTTGTTTTCTGCCATGATGCAGCTTCTTCATCCAGTAAATAATAAGACTGTGGGTACTTCTCCGGCCAAGTTCTTGGTAAGCTTAGTACAATTTTATTGTCTAAAAGATGAAGTTGTATACCACGTAAATTAGGCATTTGACGTGCGTGACATAAAATCACCGCAAGGCGCAGGCAACAAAGTTGCATGACGAAGATACGGTTTGAAAAATCGGCATCAAGTTTTTTTAATTTAGCTCTGTGGCCTAATATTAATAAGCTTAGGCAGCGAAGTTCGCTTTGAGCAAAGCCTGGAGGGTCAGTATGCTCAAGAATGTACGCACCATGCAGGTGTGCATCTATAGGTGAGACCGCGCAGCCAATCTCGTGTAATAAGCCAGCCCAGCGTAATTTACGCGCATGAGATTGTTGTTCACCCGGGGAAAATTGTATATCGACACCAATTTTTTCAAATAACTTTTCGGCGACTTCTGCCACTATTTTCGCGTGGGCTATATCTACATCGAATTTACTGGCTAATCTTTGTACTGAGGCGTTTCTTAAGTCCAGCATGGCATCATCGCGCGCGAGCATGTCGTATAACAGGCCATGCCTAAGGGCACCTTTGGCTACATTTAGGGTTTCAATGTTTAAGAAATCAAAGATTCCAAGCATAATTGATAAGCCGCCAGCAATGACAGCTTTACGCTCTTCTTTTAAACCCAATAATTTTATTTTGTCTACATGACGTGTGCGCAGCAATTCTTCTCGCAGCCAATATAGGCCTTCTCTAGTAATGGTATCTTCAGGTCGACCATACTGCACTAATACATCAGCAATTGCGCCTACGGTACCCGATGCGCCATAAGCCACATCCCATCGTTTGTGGTTAAAGTTAACCCCGAGCGTATCAAAAATCGACTCAGCTGCGATTTCTGCACGTATAAATGCATTTTCGGTTAATTCGCCAGAGCCAAAATGTTTAAGCGACCAAGCGACAGAGCCTACATGTAAAGATGCGGTTTGCTGCGCTTCAAAGCCTTGGCCTAATATAAATTCGGTAGAACGTCCGCCAATATCGAGCACCAAGCGTCGTTCATCTGATTGTGGTAAAAAACGACTAACACCTTGGTAAATTAAACGCGCTTCCTCAACACCAGAAATCACTTCTACATCAAAGCCTAAGGCCTTTTTTGCTAATTTAAGAAATACATCGCGGTTATTGGCTTCACGCAGCGTCTGTGTTGCTACGGCCCGAACATGCGATGGCTCAAAATCCTGTAGACGCTCACCAAATCTTGCTAAGCAACGGATACCCCGCTCCATAGATTCCGCAGTGAGGTTGCGATCCTCATCTAAATCGCCACCTTGGCGTACCGGTTCTTTTAAATATTCTACGCGTTGAATGTGACCGCTATCTAAACGCCCAATTTCCAACCTAAAGCTATTGGAACCTAAGTCTATAGCGGCTAATAAAGATTTTTCAGCGGGTGTTTTGGGGTCTGATTGGGTCATGATTTCCATAATTTTTTGCGATTGCTGTTCATTTTTTGCGATTATAACTTTTATTGAAACAATATTATTGTTTCTATTATGCAGTGACTACTTGAAAGTTTGATGACAAAGCCTAATTAAGGTTAAGTATTAATAAACTCATTCAGGAATTTAACATGGCAAAACAAACCGCTAATAGTAGTCCAGCTCCAGAAAAGATGGCGTTTCAGGCCGAGGTAAAACAGTTACTTCAACTAATGATCCATTCGCTGTATAGCAATAAAGAGATTGTGCTACGTGAATTGATTTCTAACGCCTCAGATGCTGCAGACAAACTGCGTTTTGAAGCCTTAGCTGATGGGGCTTTGTATGAAGATGACAGTGAATTAAAAATTCGCGTTGCTTTTGATAAGGAAGCGCGCACTTTAAGTATTAGTGACAATGGAATTGGCATGACCCGCGATGAGGTGATTGCTAACATTGGTACCATTGCAAAATCTGGCACTAAAGAGTTTTTTAATGCTTTAACTGGCGATCAAGCCAAAGATGCTAATTTGATTGGCCAGTTTGGCGTTGGTTTTTACTCATCTTTTATTATTGCTGATAAGGTGACTTTAATAACACGCCGTGCCGGCGCAACCGATGCTGTGCGCTGGGAGTCTTCTGGGGAAGGAGACTTCACACTAGAAGCCGCTGACAAGGCCGCTCGTGGTACGGAAATTATTCTTCATCTTCGCGATGGTGAGGATGAGTTTTTAAGCGATTGGAAACTAAAAACCATTATTCGAAAATATTCAGACCACATTACTTTGCCGATTGTGATGAAAAAAAGTGAGTGGAAAGAGGGTGCGGAAGTAGCGGCAGATGATGATGAAACCGTCAACCGAGCATCAGCTTTGTGGGCGCGCAATAAAAATGATATTAGCGAAGATGAGTATAAAGAGTTTTATAAGCACGTTTCGCATGATTTTGAAGCGCCATTGGCTTGGAGTCATAGCCGAGTTGAAGGTAATCAAGAGTATATTTCATTGCTGTATATTCCAACTAAGGCGCCATTTGATCTCTATGACCGCGAACGCCGCCACGGCATTAAGCTTTATGTAAAACGCGTATTTATAATGGAAGATGCTGAAAAGCTGATGCCCCAATATTTGCGCTTTGTTCGCGGGGTGATTGATAGTGCAGACCTGCCATTAAATGTCTCACGCGAGATTTTGCAGTCTAGCCGAGATGTGGATGCGATTAAAGCAGGATCTACAAAAAAAATATTAAGCTTACTTGAGGATTTAGCTGAAAATAAAACGGAAGATTACGCTGCGTTTTATAAAGAATTTGGCCGCGTGTTAAAAGAAGGTGTTGGTGAAGACTTTGCCAATAAAGATAAAATTGCTACTTTGTTGCGCTTTGCCTCCACTCACGCCGATACTGACGCACAAGTGGTGTCACTCAAAGACTATATTGCACGTATGCAGCCAGAACAGGAGGTGATTTATTATATTACTGCCGATAGCTTTGCTGCTGCCCAACATAGTCCGCATCTAGAAATTTTCCGCAAAAAAGGCATTGAAGTCTTGTTAATGTCTGATCGTGTTGACGAATGGCTGTTAGGAAGCTTGACCGATTTTGAAGGGAAAAAGTTACAGTCGATTGCAAAAGGTGATCTGGATCTTGGTAAGCTTGAATCCGATACGGAAAAAGAAATTCATAAGAAAATTGAAGATGAAGCTAAAAGCTTGCTAGATAGGATTAAGAAAACGCTGGGCGACCAAGTGAAAGATGTGCGGGTCACGCATAGATTAACCGACTCGCCAGCATGTTTGATTAGTGATGCTGAGGATTTGTCAGGTAATTTGGCGCGTATGCTTAAAGCCGCGGGTCAAAATACGCCGGAGACCAAGCCTATCTTAGAAATTAATCCTACACATAAATTGGTAAAACGTCTTGAAGCTGAAACTTCAGAGACAGTATTTAGCGATCTTAGCTTGGTATTGTTTGACCAAGCTTTGCTGGCAGAAGGTGGGTTATTGAATGATCCTGCAAGCTTTGTAAAACGGATGAACAGTTTAATTAGCTAAGTATGTGACTTGCGCATAAGAGGCCTACTTAACATCTCGTTAGGTGGGCTTTTTTATTTTAATTTTAAAGTTATTGATTGGGCGCAAAGTAAGTAGGCATAATTTTTGCTAGAATATCACCTGAAATCAATCATATAGAAACCATTGCGATGCCTATTACGCCAAACGTCAAACTCAAAAAATCTAGCAAGTCTAAACATAGTGCAATGCCAAAGCTGTCACCGATTGAGCAAAGTCTCCAGAACCATTTAACTTTCACTGGATTTAAGACTATAGAGGCGGCAACGCCCAGAGATTGGTATGCAGCCGCTAGTCATGCCGTACGTGATCGCGTGGTCGAGCGATGGATTAAAACCGCTGAATCTTATTTCCGTGATGATCCAAAGCGTGTTTATTATTTATCATTAGAGTTTTTAATCGGGCGCATGTTAAGTAATGCCGCACTAAATTTGGGCGTTAACGATGAGTTGCGTGATGGTTTGGTCGCTTTAGGACGTGATTTAGAAACTACCGTAGAAATGGAGCCAGATGCGGCACTAGGTAATGGTGGTCTAGGACGTTTGGCTGCATGTTTTTTAGATTCAATGGCAACGATGGATATCCCTGCCGGAGGCTACGGGATACGCTATGAATATGGCATGTTTAAGCAAACTATAGAAAATGGTCAGCAGGTTGAAAATCCGGATAACTGGTTGAGATATGGCAATGTATGGGAGTTCCAGCGTCCAGAAGCCACTTACGTCATCAAATTTTATGGACATGTCGTCAAATATCCTAAAGACGATGGTGAAATTCAGTACTGGTTAGATGCTGAGCACGTGGTGGCCATGGCTTACGATGTGCCGGTACCAGGCTATGGTACAGATACTGTAAATAACTTACGTTTATGGTCAGCTAAGGCGACTCGCGAGTTTGATTTACGCCACTTTAACGACGGCAATTATGTGCGTGCAGTTGAAGAGCGCAATGAAACGGAAACTATTTCAAAAGTACTATACCCAAATGATGCTTCTGCATCAGGGCGTGAACTTAGATTAAAGCAGCAGTACTTTTTTGTGTCGGCATCAATACAAGACATATTGCGCCGATTCTTGTCGATACACGATATTAAAACGCTACAAGACTGGAATCAACTGCCGGATAAAATTGCAATTCAGCTTAATGATACGCATCCAGCGATTGCTGTGGCTGAAATGATGTATCAGCTAGTTGATAATCATAATTTGCCTTGGTCGCAAGCATGGGGATTAGTGCTAAAGATTTTCTCATACACTAATCACACCTTAATGCCAGAAGCATTGGAAACTTGGTCTATCGATCTTTTTGGTAATCTACTTCCTCGTCACTTAGAAATTATCTACCAGATTAACAGTGAGTTTCTGCATATGGTAAATCATCACTTCCCAGGCGAAGCTGATTTATTAACGCGCGTGTCGATTATTGATGAAACACATGGTCGACGCGTACGCATGGCGCATTTGGCCGTGGTTGGTAGTCATACCGTCAATGGTGTTGCTGCATTGCATAGTGAGCTGCTAAAAACTACATTATTTGCTGATTTTGACCGAATCTATCCCGGTAAGTTAACGAATGTAACTAATGGGATTACACCACGCCGTTGGCTTAATCAAGCCAATCCAGCTTTGACCAGTTTGATCGAGTTGGCGATTGGTCAGGAATTTAAAAAAGATCTTAGCCATATTAAAAAATTAACGCCTCTTGCAGATGATGCAGACTTTAGAAAAGCCTTTGCACAGGTGAAGCACGGTAACAAAGTGCGTTTGGCAGAGACGATTGAGAAGCTAACGGGCATTAAGCTCAACACGAAAAGTTTATTTGATGTGCAGATTAAGCGTATACACGAATATAAGCGCCAGTTACTTAATGTGCTTCACGTCATTACGCTTTATAACCGTATTCGTAGCGGTGAGAAGCACATTACGCCACGCACCATTATTTTTGGCGGTAAGGCGGCTCCTGGCTATTGGATGGCTAAGCAAATTATTCGCTTAATTAACGATATCGCCTTGATTGTGAATGAGGATCCGACTGTTGGTGATCAATTGAAGGTGGTGTACTACCCTAACTATGAGGTTTCAGCGGCAGAAATACTATTCCCAGGTAGTGACTTATCGGAACAAATATCAACTGCGGGGACCGAAGCTTCTGGTACCGGCAATATGAAAATGGCATTAAATGGCGCCTTAACCATCGGGACTTTGGATGGTGCCAATGTTGAAATTAAAGAAGAGGTGGGTGATGAAAATATATTCATATTCGGTTTAACCACTGCTGAGGTGGCGGCAGCTAAGGCTAACGGATATAACCCACGTGAATATTACGATTCGAATCCAGAATTAAAACGTGTGCTGGATATGATTGGTAGCGGATTCTTCTCGGTGGATGAGCCAAATCGTTATCAGCCAATTATCGACAATCTTCTTAATAACGGCGATCAATATCTATTGCTAGCGGATTATGCCAGTTATATTGAAGCGCAGGAAAAAGTGTCAAAACTATATAAGAGCCAAGATGAGTGGACGCGCTTGGCTATTCTAAATGTTGCGAATATGGCTAAGTTTTCTAGTGACAGAGCCATAGGCGAATATGCAGAAAATATATGGCATGTCAGCCCATATAAAAGCAAAAAAGCCAAAGCCAGTTCTAAAAAGTGATGCCCAGTGTCCATAACTTAGTGCTTATAAGTGGGCTTTAAATCCCGGTAACAAGGGCTGGTTCTTTGTGGGGCTAGCGATATGCTTTTCTGTAAATATATTCTAGGTTTAGCCGCAAACAACAAGCGGCTAAACAAGCCCTAATCTGTTAGAATTCAGCTTTAATAATTGCACCTATTTAGCTGAATTTTAATGATCCAATCTCAGACCCATACACACATGGTTTGCCTGCGTGGCAGTGCCGCTTTATCTCAATTCCGTATTGAAAAAATATTAGCCAAACTAGCAGGTGCTTGCTCCAACATTACGCATCTTTATGCGGAGTTCCAGCATTTTGCTTGGGTGGATACGAAGTTTTCTGGTCATGAGGACTTCCGCTTAGACAAAGCACAGCAAAAAACGCTACAACAAATTCTGACTTATGGTCCCACCATGCAGAAAGAAGACGCCCAAGGTGAGCTGTTTTTGGTGTTACCTAGAGTTGGTACGATTTCGCCGTGGGCCTCGCGCGCTACTGATATTGTTCAACATTGCGGTTTGCCTGCGGTGCTTCGCGTAGAGCGCGGTATTGCCTATTACGTGCAGACTAAAAACGGCAAAAAATTAAGCGTGGGTGAGCTTGAGCAATTATTGCCATTAATCCAAGATCGCATGACAGAAACCGTCTTTACGGACTTAGAAGATGCAGCTAAGCTCTACCATAGCGACGCTCCGACACCATTAACGACAGTTGATATTTTAGGTGGAGGCAAGACGGCTTTGTCACAAGCTAACGCTAATATGGGGCTCGCTTTATCTCTAGATGAAGTTGACTACTTATATGAAAATTTCTGCAAAATTGGACGCAATCCTAGCGATGTAGAGTTGATGATGTTTGCGCAGGCCAATTCTGAGCACTGTCGGCATAAAATATTTAATGCGGATTGGGTTATTGATGGCCAAGTGCAAGATATGTCTTTATTCGCTATGATTCGCAATACGCACAAACTCAATCCTGGCAGTACAGTAGTAGCCTATTCCGACAACTCTTCAATTGTGGCTGGGCAAGCTGGTGTGGCAACCAAGCGCTTTTACCCAAAAGATGACAACGCTTATCATCATGTAGAAGAAGAAATGCACTACATCATGAAAGTGGAAACGCATAACCATCCTACCGCGATTTCACCATTTGCTGGTGCAGCAACAGGTGCGGGAGGTGAAATACGTGATGAAGGTGCAACGGGTAGTGGCTCTAAACCTAAAGCGGGTTTAACTGGATTTTCTGTATCTAATCTGAATATTCCAGAGTTTGGTCAGCCATGGGAGTCAACTGTCTATGGCAAACCTGGACGTATCGCCTCACCGTTGCAAATTATGCTAGACGGCCCATTAGGTGGCGCTGCTTATAACAATGAGTTTGGACGTCCCAATATTGCAGGCTATTTCCGTACTTTTGAGCTCGAAATCAATGATGAGGTACGCGGTTACCATAAGCCTATTATGTTGGCTGGAGGAATCGGCAATATCTCAGCCCAGCATTCTAAAAAGAATCCAATCCCAGCAGGCGCCGCATTGATCCAACTAGGCGGACCCGCCATGCTAATCGGTCTCGGTGGCAGCGCGGCTTCAAGCATGGATACGGGTAGCAATATCGAGAATCTGGACTTTGATTCGGTACAGCGTGGCAATCCGGAGCTAGAGCGACGTGCACAGGAGGTTATCGATCGTTGCTGGCAGTTAGGTGACCATAATCCAATATTAAGTATTCATGATGTTGGCGCAGGTGGAATTTCTAATGCCTTCCCAGAATTGGTGAATGATGCTGGAGTTGGCGCTGCATTTCAATTGCGAGATGTACATAATGAAGAGCCAGGCATGTCTCCACGTGAGTTGTGGAGTAACGAGGCGCAAGAGCGTTATGTGATGGCTGTGTTGCCGGCTGACTTGCCGCGTTTTCGAGCGATATGTGAACGCGAGCGTTGCCCATTTGCAGTAGTAGGTTATGCGACGGCGGAGCGTCACTTAACCGTTGCTGATAGCCATTTTAACAACAAGCCAGTGGATATGGATTTATCTGTACTGCTAGGTAAACCACCTAAAATGACCCGCGATGTTACAAGCACTACTCCTAATTTAAAAGCTTTTGATAGTAGCTGTATTGATTTAAAAGAGGCGGCCGCACGTGTATTAAGATTGCCTGGCGTGGCCGATAAAACTTTTTTGATCACTATCGGTGACCGCTCAGTGACTGGGCTTGTGGCCCGTGAGCAAATGGTAGGTCCTTGGCAGGTGCCAGTATCTGATGTGGCGGTAACAATTGCTGGTTATGACACTTACAGAGGAGAAGCTTTTGCCATTGGCGAAAAAGCACCTCTTGCATTAGTGAATGCGCCAGCTTCAGGTCGAATGGCAATAGGCGAAGCGATTACCAATATCGCTGCTTGTTTAATCGAAGACTTAAGTGACTTGAAGCTTTCCGCAAACTGGATGGCACCAGCTGGGCATCACGGTGAAGATGCAGCTTTATATGCCACGGTGAAAGCCGTCGGTATGGAGTTGTGCCCGCAACTGGGTATTAGTATCCCAGTAGGTAAAGATTCCATGAGCATGAAAACACTGTGGACTGAGGGCGGAAAAAATAAAGCGGTCACTTCACCTATTTCATTAGTGGTAACCGCTTTTTCTGCTAGCCCTGATGTGCGTAAAACGCT
>CAIOPD010000018.1 GCA_903860085.1 uncultured Pseudomonadota bacterium | reverse complement strand
GGTTATCTACCAACGGCACTTTAAAATATAGACCCGGCTCTTTTTTCACTGCCACTATTTCACCCAAACGCTGCACCAAAACATATTGAGTTTGATTCACGGTAAAAGCTGAGGATGACAACAAGACTAAGGCTAAGAAAGCAACAATCAGGAGGCTAGTTAAATTTTTCATCATTATCGACTCTCTCTATCACGGCTACGAAAAGCATCGCGACTACGATCAGTTGTCGCTGCTTTATCTGGAGTTACCGCCGCCTGTGGATTAAGTGATTGCAAAGACTGCGACTGTTGAGGCGTTGCAGCACCATTAGCATTGATAATTTTATCTAGGGGCAAATAAAGCATATTGTTACCTGCTTTCTGATCAACAAGCACCTTACTTACGCTTGATAAAATTTGCTCTTGCGCATCTAAAAATAAACGCTGGCGCGTCACTTCTGGCGCTTTAATATACTGCGCTAGAATTTGATCAAAGCGACTCGCATTACCCTTAGCTTCACTTTCAATCTTCAGTTTATAACCAGCTGATTCTGCCAGTAAACGTGAGGCCGTGCCGCGTGCTTTAGGAATCACATCATTCGCGTAGGCCTGACCTTCGTTAATTTGACGTTGATTATCCTGATTGGCACGGTTGACGTCTTCAAAGGCTTCCTGCACCTGCTCAGGCGGTTGTGCGCTTTGTAACGACACGCTAATAATTTTAACGCCAGTTTTGTAGCCGTCTAAAATCACTTGCATACGCTCAGAAGTATCTTGCAGCCCTTTTTGCAACAAATCATCCAGTTTATTCTTACCAACAACTTCACGAATCGCGGTTTCAGCTGCTGACATCACAGCATTATCGGTAGAACGGTTATTAAATAAGTAGTCTTTCGCGTTTTTGAGGTTATATTGCACCGCAAACTGCAAATCAATAATATTTTCATCTTCAGTTAGCATCAAAGCTTCACGCGGTTGCTTGGTTTTTCCGCCACTATTTTCGCCACTACTTCTGTAGCCGACTTCAAGACGACGAACTTGCTCCATATTCACGACATCAACTTTTTCAATCGGGTACGGAAAATGCCAGCGCGGGCCTGGTTCGGTTGTATCTACAAATGCACCAAAACGCTGCACTACACCGAGAGAACCTTGGTCAACAATGTAAAATCCTGTGCCGAACCAAATTAAAACTACCGTTGCTACGATAGGCAAAATCGGGAAATTCATACTACCCGCACTTGGTGTGTTAGGTGGGCGATTAGTACCACCACTCTTACCAAATAAGGTGTTGATTTTACGGCTCAGATCACGCATGACCTGATCTAGATCTGGCGGACCTTCGTTATTGCGTTGTCCCCAACCGGGAAATTTAATCATTCAAAGCTCCAAAAAAGTAAGATAAAGCTTACGCATAAGCGTTTTGCTCCGTACTTAGCTTATGTAAATACTGCTGATGCTCAGCCATTGCCAATCGCAACAAATCCATTCCAGCGCCAGTTTTAGCAGATACATGTATGGTTGTAATTCTACCATACTCATCACGGCTAACCATTGGCTCTAAGCCCACACGATCAATTTGATTATGCACAAGAATCTGAGGTACTTTATCAGCACCAATTTCCTGTAACACATTGTTTACTTGTGTAATTTGTTCGTCACGGTTGCTACTGGCGGTATCAACGATATGTAATAGCAAATCTGCCTGAACCGCTTCTTCCAAGGTCGCACTAAATGCTTCGACCAACGCATGAGGCAAATGCTTAATAAAACCCACAGTGTCCGAAAGAACTACAGAGCCACAGTCCGCAATAAATATCTTGTGCGTGGTTGTATCTAAAGTCGCAAACAACTGGTCAGCTACATAAAGATCGGCTTTAGTAAGTCTATTAAATAAGGTTGATTTTCCGGCATTGGTATAGCCAACTAGCGAGACAGTCATTAAATTAAAGCGTTTACGTGCCTTGCGCTGCATGCCACGCTGCGCTTTAAGCTTTGCTAGCCGTTCTCGCAATTGCTTTACTTTGTCTCGCAACATGCGCCGATCAAGCTCCAACTGCGTCTCACCTGGGCCTCCGCGCACACCAATACCACCCTTTTGCCGTTCCAAATGGGTCCAGCCTCGCACCAATCGTGTAGATAAATGCTCTAGCTGCGCCAACTCTACCTGCAACTTGCCTTCATGGCTTTGTGCACGCTGACTAAATATATCGAGAATTAGACCAGTTCTATCTACGACTCTCGCATCTAGTAAACGCTCTAGATTTCGCTGTTGCGATGGGGATAGGTCGTGATTAAATACAGCAATATTAGCTTCACTAGCTTGCATCAACTGCGATAACTCATCAGCCTTACCACTACCGATAAAGAGTTTAGCATCTGGCGTTGAACGTTTAGTTTGCACTGTCCCACGAACAGACAAACCCGCACTAATACTAAGTTGACGGAGCTCATGAAGACTCTCCTCGTAATCGCTATCACCAAAATTTACGCTAACCAAAATAGCAGCGTCGCCACCACTTGGTCTTTCCAGCATATCTTTCAACGCTTACTCGTCACCTTCAACTGCGGCAAGATTAACCATACGCGCTGGCACAATGGTTGAAATAGCATGCTTATAAACCATTTGTGTGACTGTGTTTTTAAGCAAAATCACATATTGGTCAAATGAATCTACTTGACCTTGCAACTTGATACCGTTTACGAGATAGATTGATACAGCGACATGTTCTTTACGTAACGCGTTAAGAAATGGGTCTTGTAACATTTGCCCTTTTTGAATCATGATGTCTCCTATTGGTTGGAGTTAATGAAATACAGCATAGAACACTGCATAGCGCGTCTTACTTAGTATCTGACATAACACAATATATATCGTTCTATTCTACAAAACCATTATTTCCGCATTTAAATTTAATCTACGAGCCGTTTATATAAGCTGAGGTCAAGCTTACATATTTCAATAGCGCTAAGACTTAATATTTACGGCAGTGCGGCCTCAATTCTTGAAAGCACCTCAGATTTACCTAACAACGCCATGACCTGATCAATGCTTGGTGATTGAGCAATCCCCGTGAGCATTACGCGCAGCGGCATAGCAACTTTAGGAAACTTCAACGCATGCTGAGTCACCACTTCGTTAATAGCTTGATGAATAGCTTCAGGTTGCCAGTCTACAGCCTTAAGCAACGCAACTAGATTAGTCATCGCAGGCATAATATCCGCTGTCAAATGCTTCTCAGCCGCTACGGCATCTCGGACTGGTTGCTGATAAAAATAAGCAATATTTGTCGCTAACTCATTAAGCGTATTAACACGCTCTTTGTATAAACCAATCACTTCTAACAAAGGTGGTTGCGCTGTAACCTTTATATTTAGTTTAGCCAAGCGCTCGGTGACATCTGCGGCTAACAAATTATTATCGGCTAACTTGATGTAATGTGCATTTAACCAATTCAGTTTTTCTGTATTAAATTGTGCCGCCGACGAGGTGATATGATCTAAATCAAACCATTGGCAAAATTGCTGCATGCTAAAAATCTCTTCATCACCATGACTCCAGCCTAGGCGCGCTAAATAATTCAATATCGCCTCTGGCAAATAACCATCCTCGTGATATTGCATGACACTCACTGCGCCATGGCGTTTAGATAATTTTTGACCATCACTACCTAGAATCATTGAGAGATGCGCATATTGTGGAATGGTTGCCCCTAGCGCCATCAGCATATTAATTTGACGTGGCGTATTATTAACATGATCATCGCCACGTATCACTTGCGTAATACCCATTTCCCAGTCATCAACCACCACACAGAAATTATAAGTGGGGGTGCCGTCAGCACGTGCAATAATCAAGTCATCTAATTCTTGGTTAGCAATGCTAATCTCACCTTTTACCAGGTCTCGCCAAACTACATTCCCAACTTGTGGATTCTTAAACCGAATTACTGGTGGAATATCTTGCGGTGGTGTAGCAAGTGTCTTACCAGACTCAGGGCGCCAACGACCGTCATATCTTGGCTTGGCGCCTTGTTGCATTTGACTTTCACGTAACGCATCTAACTCATCTTTAGTGCAATAACAGTAATAAGCTGTGCCCGCATCAAGCATGGTTTGGAGCACTTGTTTATAACGATCCATACGCTGCATTTGGTAAAACGGACCTTCGTCATAATCCAAACCTAACCACTTCATGCCATCTAAAATGGCCTGCACAGCTTCTGGAGTGCTCCGTGCAACATCAGTATCTTCAATTCTTAGGATAAATTGTCCTACATGTTTTTTGGCAAAGGCCCATGAAAACAAGGCAGTACGTGCACCGCCAATGTGAAGAAAACCTGTAGGGCT
>CAIOPD010000017.1 GCA_903860085.1 uncultured Pseudomonadota bacterium | reverse complement strand
CTGGTAGGCTGGCACCAGAGATTAGCGTAAATATTGACATATCATTACCTAAATTCATAACTGCTCCATGTTCTTCATTGCTTGTTTAATAATTGCAGGAATTCCTATTGGCTTAAAGCTTACAGCATCAACACAAGCCAATTTAACTGTAGCTTCAACTAACAGCTGATCGTCACGTGCCACACTTTGTATAAACTCCATGCTGCCATGACCTATTTTAAGTAAACGTGCTCTAATTTCCAGCAGATCGTTGAAGTAGGCTGGCGATTTAAAAACCAGCGTCATACTATGCACCACAAAAATAATACCTAAGTCAGTCTTTAGTACAGGCTGTTCAAAGCCTAATGCACGTAACCATTCAGTTCTAGCGCGCTCCATAAAATTGAGATAATTAGAATGGTAGACCACGCCACCACTATCGGTGTCTTCGTAATAAACGCGCAGCGGCCAATTAAACTGACTCACTCCGACCAAACCTCACCGCTCAAATGTTTCGGCATAGGCAAATCAAAATGCTGATAGGCTAGGCTGGTGGCGATGCGTCCGCGTGGAGTCCGCATTAAATACCCTTGCTGAATTAAATAAGGCTCTAACACATCTTCAATTGTGTCGCGCTCCTCGCCGATAGCCGCTGCCAGATTATCTAAACCAACTGGCCCGCCTCCGAATTTCTCTAATACCGCCAACAATAACTTTCTATCCATTACATCAAAACCCAACTTATCCACATCCAGCATTTTGAGTGCTGCATCGGCTATCGAGGCTGACACGGTTCCGTCACCTTTAACTTGTGCGTAATCACGCACTCGTCGCAATAAACGGTTGGCAATCCGTGGCGTGCCACGCGAACGCTTAGCAATTTCAAATGCGCCCGTATCGACCATTTCCACCGCCAATAACCCAGCACTTCTATGCACAATCCGGCCCAGTTCTTCTGCGGTGTAAAATTCTAAACGCGACACAATACCGAAACGATCCCGCAATGGATTGGTGAGCATCCCTGCGCGCGTAGTCGCACCTACCAGCGTAAATGGAGGCAAATCAAGACGAACACTGCGCGCTGATGGCCCTTCACCAATCATAATATCCAAGCGGTAATCTTCCATCGCTGGGTATAAAATCTCTTCTACAACTGGTGACAGCCTATGAATTTCATCAATAAATAACACGTCATTGGGCTCTAAATTGGTCAGAAGTGCCGCTAAATCCCCAGCGCGCTCTAAGACGGGGCCTGAGGTTTGGCGCATATTCACGCCCATCTCCTTGGCGATAATATGTGCCAACGTTGTTTTGCCTAAACCCGGTGGCCCAAACAGCAGCACATGATCGAGCGCCTCATTACGACCTCGTGCTGCATTGATAAAAATCTCTAATTGTTCACGGGCTTTTTCTTGGCCGATGTACTCGTCCAACACCTTAGGGCGCAACGCGCGTTCTAGCACCTCTTCTTGACTATCTTCGCTTTCAGGCGCAATTAAACGATCGGTTTCTATCATGGCGTTAGTGAACTTTCTGGTTATGTAAATCGATCCAGTGCTTGACCAGCGTCAACGCGACCGCTAGCAAGGTAGGCCCAAGGAAAATACCAATAAAACCAAAAGCAACGATACCTCCTAAAACCCCCAACACCACAAGCAATATAGGTAGATGCGATGAATGGCTAATTAAAATAGGTTTTACTACATTATCAACAGTACTTATAACCAGCAAGCCATATAAAAACATGAACAGTGCCCAACCAGGCTCCCCGTGGCCATACAACCATAATGAAGCGCCTCCCCAAACTAATGGAGGCCCCACTGGAATTACCGACAGAAAAAATGTGATGGCCGCTAACAACAAAGGCAATGGCACTCCGGCAACCTCAAATCCAACCAATGCCACCAAGGCTTGCGCCAATGCCGTACCGAAAATACCAAGCATGACAGCCCGCACTGTGCCGCGCGAAAGGGTCAATACTTCTCTGCCTAACTCACCACCAAGCTTATGTGCAATCGTCATCAAGCCTGCCCCCAAGCGCGCACCATCCCGATAAAAGAAGAACGCGATAAATACCACCAATATTAATTGCATCAAACCACCCATGACTAACTGGACTGCTTGCAGACTGAATGTTCGAAGTGGCTCGTAGTACTGACTGACCAACTTCATCAGCTCTTCGTGGCTAACGGCTGCGCGCTCCCAAGCCTCACTTACCTGACCGCCAATAATGGGTAAATTGCGCATCCAGTCAGGCGCATGCGGTTGCAGACTCTGCAATATAGGCTGGAATTGATTGACTAAAGTAGCTGTGAAATCTGCAAAATTGGCGGCCAAATAAGCCATTGGTAAAATCAGTGCCACCAATAACAATAAAGTCATCATCATGGCCGCTAAGGTGTCTCGTTTTCCGAATCTGCTCCATAACGAATGATAAAGTGGCCAAGTGAACACGCAGATAATGGTGGACAATAGTATGGCCGCCATCAATGGCCGTAACACATAAAAGCAACCAGTAATGAGCAGCAGCACTAAAGTAATGCGTGTTAGCTGATTAGTATTAATGGTGGGAATCATGCTTTGGACAAGGCCTTTAATGATTGACGTATACCGTCAGCCACAGCGACATCTGCGGGCAATAACTTAACAGCGGCAAGAGCTTCGCGCTCGTTGTAGCCTAAAGCCAACAAAGCATTCAGCACATCGCCACTGGCCGACTTGGCTTGGTTAGTGCTCATGGCGGCAACACCGTCTATAGTAAACTTGTCTTTCAACTCTAGCAGCAAGCGTTCTGCAGTTTTTTTACCCACTCCAGGGACACGCGTAAGCATAGCTGCATCTTGCAATGCTACTGCATGCACCAGCTCATCTATGGACAAGCCACTCAGTATAGACAGGGCAGATTTAGCTCCGATGCCGTTGACCTTGAGTAATTGTCTAAAGGTGGCACGTTCTTGGTTGCTACCAAAGCCATACAATAGCTGCGCATCTTCACGCACCACAAAGTGAGTGAGCATAATCACTTTCTCACCAATAGCTGGCAGGTTATAAAAAGTACTCATCGGCACTTCGCATTCATATCCAACGCCATTGCAATCAATCAGCACTAGCGGTGGTGTTTTTTCTAGCAAAATTCCGTGCAACCTGCCTATCATTTTGTTCGCCCTATCATATCAATCTTCCGCCTTTGACTCTAAAACCTGCCGTAGCAAGCTTCCCCAAGCCTTGGCCACCATGCGCATGGCAAATCGCACACGCTAAGGCATCGGCTGAATCAGGTTTCGGTGCAGCCGGTAGTTTCAACAAACGCTTTACCATTTCTTGCACTTGCTCTTTTTGTGCATGGCCGTTACCAACTACGGCTTGCTTTACTTGAAGCGCAGTATATTCCGCCACCATCAAATTACGAATAACTGCTGCGCTAATCGCAGCTCCACGCGCCTGCCCAAGGAGCAAAGTTGACTGTGGGTTTACATTCACAAAGACTTTCTCTATCGCGACTTGTTGCGGAAGATAGGTATCAATCACCTCAAATAATCCATCGAGTATGACTTTCAGCCTGGCAGGCAACTCCTCTCTGTCGTCTTCGCCTTCAACTTTATTTTTCTTAGCACTCGCTGTTTTAATAGTTCCACTGGCAACATAAGTAATTTTTTCGCCTGTCTTTTCTATAACACCAAAACCTGTCATGCGCAGGCCAGGGTCTATTCCTAAAATTCTGACGCCACTCAACGTTTGCAAAACCCGATGAACTTAAAGTCAATGCTGGAGCATATTTGACATTGAGCCAATAAGGTCAAATTAAGCATTTTTATTCTTCAATGACCGCGGTCGTGTAGACATCCTGCACATCATCTAGATCTTCTAGCGCATCTAGAATTTTTTGCATTCTCACGGCATCATCGCCAGTAAACACTGTCTCAATACTAGGCTTCATGGCAACCTCTGCCAGCACGGCTTTCAAACCTGCCGCTTCCATGATTTCTTTAACGCTTAAAAAATCATTCGGGGCAGTAATGACCTCAATACTGCCATCTTCATCAGTTACGATATCTTCCGCGCCAGCTTCTAATGCGATTTCCATTACTTTATCTTCAGAAGTACCTGGAGCATAGAGCAAGCTACCGCAATGCTTGAACATAAAAGCTACTGAACCATCGGTGCCTAAATTTCCGCCGAACTTGGTCAGCGCATGACGTACGTCTGCAACTGCACGCTGCTTATTGTCGGTAAGGCAGTCAATAATAATTGCCGCGCCGTTAATGCCATAGCCTTCGTAGCGAATTTCCTCATAGTTGACGCCTTCTAACTCCCCTGTACCTTTTTTAATGGCACGAGTGATGTTGTCTGCTGGCATGTTCTCTTCTTTGGCTTCAGCCACCGCCGCACGTAAACGTGGATTCATGGTGACATCTCCACCACTTAGGCGTGCTGCCACTGTAATTTCTTTAATTATTTTAGTGAAAATCTTGCCGCGTTTTGCGTCTTGACGGCCTTTTCGATGCTGAATATTCGCCCATTTACTATGACCTGCCATATTACTAATCCTTAACACTTTTAGATATTTTGAATTTTAACACAGGCTAGGTTATGAGCTCACTAAACGATGAAGTAAGCCAACTTTAATAGATTATGGAGAAATCTTTCCAGCTCATGAACTGCACCCCAAAAGTGGGACTAGATATCTAACTGGTTAAGGTGCAGTTCATTTAGGTCGGAGAGAATGTCAATCTTGCCCCATAGCTGGGTCTATAGGTGTATGTTTTCGGATACTAATTATCGAGATAATGGCGAGGGACAGGCCAATCAGGGTCATACCGATAAACTCTGTGGTGGTAGGCACTTCCTGCAACTGCCCCCAAGCTGCCATCACCCCTATCACTGGTGCCAGCATGGATGACATGCTAGCCACCCCAGCGCTCAAGCGTTGTAGCGCGTATAGCCACAATATCCAAGCCAAGGCATTACAAAATACAGAGTTAAAAATGACAGCTCCTATAAAATAGGGTGTCCATTGCATGGTTGGTGCTGGTACTAATATTGCAGCAATCATAATTGGAATTGAGCCAAACAACATCTGCCAAGCGGTGAGTGTGAGTAGATCTAAATCTGGCACGCGGTGGTGTAGCTTTTTAGCCACAATCACCGATAACGCCCAAAAAATACCTGATAGCAGGGCTAAAAACATACTGAAGGTATCGGCACCTAAATGCATAGGATCTAAAATAAATAGCATGCCCATGGTGGAAAGCAGTGCTGCTGGCCATTGCAAACCACGTATTTTTTCACCCAATAGTGGCCAAGCTAGCACCATCACCCAAAATGGCATGGTATAGGTGAGTACTGCGGTTTTCCCGGCACCTCCTTCTACCAATGCCCAAATCAGCAATCCAGTGAAACCACTAGTTTGTAATAAACCTAGCAATATAAGTGTGGGCATTTCTTTAATGCGCAATGGCTTACGCATCACGATGACTACTGCAAATAAACACACTGTTCCAATCACAGTGCGCAAGGCAGCAAATTGAAAAGCGCCGGCATACAACAAAGCGCTTTTCATGACCACCCAGTTATACCCCCAAATGACCGTCAAGGTCATTAGTGCGAGAAAGGCGCGTATGGTATTTTTGCGACTATTCATGGTCACTAAATTTTTAGTTCCAAATATGGGTAACAGCCAACCACTTACCATCAGCTTGTTTGCGGTAAACCAGATGGACATTGCCACCGAATGTTTGTCTTCCGCCTTGCGCATCGACCATAGCACCGGCCCATAAGCCCACCTGATAAGCTAAATTTCCATCTTCTACCGCATCGACCAAAGTAAGTTGATGATCAATCACGCCAGCTTCGATTAAACCTGTAAAAAAATCTACTACGGCCTGACGCCCTTTGACCGTCGCACCCGCTGGCGCTGGTAATACAACGGCATTTTCTGCATATAACTGGCCAATGTCTGCCGCATTTTTTGTATTAAATGCCAAATCAAACTTTGCATTGATGGCTGAAATTGCACTTTGAATATTGCTCATGGTAATAGTCCTATTGTTTAAATTGATGCTCTAATTTTAAATATGCTTAAGTCAAGGCGGGAATGCCAAGATTTATTAAAGCTAAAATTTTCTGTAGTTGTTGCCGCTGTTCTTCATCTAACCCTTGCATACAACGTCTTATACGGCGGTAATAATCGGGCATTACGCTATCTAACTTTTTAACGCCAGCATCGGTTAAATTAATTAAAACTGTACGTCTATCCTCTTTTGCAAACACGCGCGCGATTAGACCACTTTGCTCCAAACCATCAAGCAGACCAGTCATAGTGGCACGGGTAACCCCGGCTTTGTCTGCCAATATTGAGGGCTGTGAAGTTTTATCGTCCTCACGCATCAATAAAATAAGCACCCACCAACGCCCTTGCAATAGTCCGTGCTTACTTAAACAAGCATCCAATGCAATGGATAAGTCAGTAGCGACGCGTAACAACTGCAATACACTAGACACCGCCGTAACATCGGCATCAGGGTAGCGTATGGCAAACTTTGCCAGCACATCTGGAGTAGGGAGATCTTTAAGTTGCAACATAATTAGGACCATTATAGTTAGCTAGCTAACTAAGTCAATCGTATTTATAAAATAAGCTAGCACATATGGGTATGATGCTTTTTGGTGTATATTAAAAACCAATTAAGGCAAGGAGAGGTTAATGAAAACATTACAACAATTGCTTGATAGCAAAAAGTATAAAGAGGTAATTTCCATTACCCAGAATCGCCCAGTATTTGATGCTTTGGTGATCATGGCGGAATATAAAATTGGTGCTTTAGTGGTGCTAGACGGTGAAAAATTAGTCGGTATTTTTTCAGAGCGTGACTATGCACGCGAGGTAATTCTAAAAGGTCGATCTTCAAAAACAACGCAAATTGCTGAAGTAATGACGCATAAAGTGCTAAGTGCCGGCCCCAACGATAGCGTAGAGCAAGGCATGTCTATTATGGCAGATCATCATATTCGCCACTTACCTGTAGTGG
>CAIOPD010000016.1 GCA_903860085.1 uncultured Pseudomonadota bacterium | reverse complement strand
TTGGGCATTTTGACGTCAATGTTCAGTGCGGTTCTGGTATCACGCGCTTTTGTAAACTTGATTTACGGCTATCGTCGTAAAGTCAACAAACTATCAATCGGCCAAATTTTTAAAGCGTAAATATAACGCTTACCCAAACCCTATTTAAGAATATTTAGAGTACATATTATGGAATTATTTAGAATCAAAAATGACATTCCCTTTATGAGTTACGGTCGTTTAACGACCTCAATCTCATTGGTGACATTTCTATTGGCCATCGTGTTTTTAGCTACCCGTGGCTTAAATTTTGGCGTGGACTTTACAGGCGGAACCGTCATGGAAGTCAACTACCCACAAACCGCCAACCTTGAAACAATCCGTAAAGCGGTAGATAGCATAGGTCTTAAAGAGGCCACAGTACAAAACTTCGGTTCTAGCCATGACGTGCTAATCCGCTTGCCTGTAAAACCTGGCGCTTCTGTATCTCAGCTCTCAGAGCAAGTAAAAGCGGCACTGGTGCAAGCCGACAGTACCGCTGAAGTACGACGTGTTGAGTCCGTGGGTGCACAAGTGGGTGATGAACTATATGAGAATGGTGGCTTAGCCCTGTTCTTTGTCTGCGTGGGCATTGTGCTCTACCTATGGTTGCGTTTTGAGTGGCGTTTTGCCGTAGCAGCGATTATCGCCAACATGCATGACGTGGTGATTATTCTAGGCTTCTTTGCCTTTTTTCAATGGGAATTTAACCTCACAGTATTGGCAGCGATTTTAGCGGTACTAGGTTACTCAGTGAATGAATCAGTAGTCGTGTTTGATCGAGTACGTGAAAACTTCCGTAAAATGCGTAAAGCGAGTGTAGTGCAGGTCATTGATAATGCCATCACACGCACCATGTCACGTACCATCATCACCCATACTATGACGCAAACAATGGTAGGCTCTATGTTGTTATTTGGTGGTGAAGTGCTACATAACTTCGCACTCGCCCTTACCATCGGCATTTTATTTGGTATTTATTCGTCTGTATTAGTGGCCTGCCCAATCGCTATGTGGCTAGGCGTTAATCGCGCCAATTTAATCGGCGATATTGAGAAAAAAGAATCTGACAAAAAAGAGGTTGTAGAAGTCATTTCCTAACGCTTTCGCGTTAAAAAATTCTATTGTCACCTCTAGCAATCTACATTAAGGGCACTTAGGTGCCCTTAATGTTAAGTATCCTTGATTAGTACTACAACTCCCGTATACACTAAGTACTTTAATTAGCGGCAAATCCCATTGGATAATATTCCCATCTCTTGGCAATTAGGCATACTCGGCCTCTTGCTCCTATTTTCGGCCTTCTTCTCAATCGCCGAAACCAGCTTGATGTCGCTCAACCGTTACCGGATGAAGCACCTTGCCAAACAAGGTCATCGTGGCGCTAAACTTGCCAGCATCCTATTAGCACGCACCGATAAACTATTAGGCGTTATTTTGTTAGGTAATACGCTGTGTATCTCCGCATCATCAACGTTGGTCGCGGTCCTGAGTGTAAATTTATTTGGTGAAGGTGAGTTTGTCTTGATGATCGGGACGCTTAGCATCACCTTTGCTATTTTGGTCTTTAGTGAAATTTCACCGAAAGTCATTGCAGCAGCCTATCCAGAAACCATCGGCTTTGCCTGTAGCTATCTACTCTACCCATTGCTGTGGTTATTTAACCCAGTAGTTTCCTTTGTTAATCTCTTCGTTAAAGGCTTTGTGCGCATCTTAGGCATCAAAGTTAACTTTGAAGAATCCCTGCATGCAGTCAGTACTGAAGAGTTGCGCACTATCGTCAGCGAGGCAGGGCATTATATGCCGCAGAAAAAACGTGCGATTCTGCTTAATTTATTAGACTTGGGAAAAATCACCGTCGACGACATTATGACTGCGCATACCTTGGTGGAAACCATTGATTTTGACGCGCCGTTGGAAGACATTTTGCAGCAGATTTCCAGCAGTCAGCATACGCGCATTCCAGTGCGCCAAGGCGAACACGATGAAATTATCGGTATTCTACACATACGAAAAGTGATTACCCAGTTGCGTTCTCATCATTACAACAATGATTTAGATAAAGAAGCGTTACGCGAAGTGATGGCGGAACCTTACTTCATCCCATCCGGCACGCCTCTGTTTACGCAAATACAGCAGTTTCAAGAAAATCAGCAGCGCGTGGGCTTAGTCGTGGATGAGTATGGCGAGTTTAAGGGCTTAGTGACTTTAGAAGACATATTGGAAGAGGTGATTGGCGACTTTACTACGCAGTCACCGTCACGTCTTGGTAGCTATCGCAAAGAGGCCGACGGAAGCTGGTTAGTAGATGGAAGCAGCACACTGCGCGATCTTAATAAGAAATTAAACCTACACTTACCACTCGATGGCCCACGAACGCTTAATGGTTTGGTTTTAGAGCATTTCGGAGACATCCCAGATGCCAACACTAGCTTTAAAATAGGTTCGCATACCCTCGAAATAGTACAAACCCAAGACAGAATTGTTAAAAGCGTCAAAATTTTCCCTTAACTTTATGTCAATGCCACACAACGTGGCATCACACCCTTTATTGCAATACGCATACTGAAATTGCCATCGGCATGACGGTGAGCATTAAATGCAACTATTTGTTAAGACATTACTCATAATGGGCTTGAATTTTTTATAGTTTGGCTCAAAATAGGTACCAATATGGCTCACTCTCCTTCCGATCACGGCACCGCACTTAAACCTGAAGTTGCAAAACCTAAATTGCCCCCCATGTTTAAGGTGTTACTGCTCAATGACGATTACACGCCGATGGAATTTGTGGTGGCATGCATAGAAAACTTTTTTAACAAAAGTCGTGAACAAGCGACGCAAATCATGCTCCAAGTACATACAGAGGGCATGGGCGTATGTGGAATTTATCCACAAGATATTGCAGAAACCAAGATGAATCAGGTGTTGAAGCATGCGCAAGAAGCGCAGCATCCTTTGCAGTGCATCATTGAATTGGCATAAGCCAAACTGACCGTAACGGTAGCGTGATGATTGATAGAATATAAGGTAATAAAATGATAGCTCAAGAACTCGAAGTAAGTTTACATATGGCCTTTATGGACGCCCGACAAAAGCGCCATGAGCTCATTACGGTTGAACATTTACTGCTAGCCATGATTGACAACCCAACTGCGGCTGAAGTGCTCCGCGCATGCGGCGCTAAGCTTGACGAATTACGCACCGAACTTAACAAATATATTGAAGAACACACGCCAACCGTTACTGGGCTAGAGGATGTGGACACACAACCTACATTGGGCTTTCAACGTGTCATTCAGCGCGCTATGCTTCATGTGCAGTCATCTGGGAAAAAAGAAGTGACTGGCGCTAACGTATTGGTCGCTATCTTTGGCGAGAAAGATTCTCACGCTGTATTTTTCTTGGGCCAACAAGGGGTTACTCGCCTGGATGTAGTCAATTTCATTTCGCATGGTGTTTCCAAGTTGGCTGAAACTGCTAAACCAGAAGGCGCAGACCAAGAAGCTGAAGTTGATGCTCCGCCAAATGGGGCGTTAGAAAACTACACCCTTAATCTAAATATGCAAGTATTAGCTGGAAAGATTGATCCACTGATTGGACGTGGTCCAGAACTAGAGCGCGTGGTGCAAACCTTATGCCGCCGTCGCAAAAATAACCCACTATTAGTGGGTGAGGCTGGGGTCGGAAAAACGGCGATTGCAGAGGGTCTAGCGCGCCGTATCGTTGATAAAGAGATTCCTGAAGTGTTGGCTAACGCCGTGATATATTCACTTGATATGGGGGCGCTATTAGCCGGCACCAAGTATCGTGGCGATTTTGAACAACGCTTAAAAGCGGTGATGAAGCAATTGGCTGACAATCCAAATGCGATTTTATTTATTGATGAAATTCACACCTTAATCGGAGCAGGCTCGGCGAGTGGGGGCACTTTAGATGCTAGCAATCTACTCAAACCCGCATTATCCAATGGCTCTCTTAAATGCATAGGCGCGACGACTTACCAAGAGTACCGCGGAATATTTGAAAAAGACCACGCCCTATCACGTCGCTTTCAAAAAATTGATGTGGCTGAACCTAGCGTTGCTGAAACGATTGAAATTTTAAAAGGTCTGAAATCACGCTTTGAATCTCACCATAACGTCAAATATACTGCGAGCGCTTTGAGCACTGCGGCTGAATTATCAGCTAAATATATCAATGACAGACATTTGCCAGACAAGGCAATCGATGTGATTGACGAAGCGGGTGCGGCACAGCGCATCTTGCCAAAATCAAAACAGAAAAAAGTGATTGGCAATAAAGAGATTGAAGATATCATCGCTAAAATTGCACGCATTCCGCCCAAGAATATTTCTAGCGATGACCGTAGCACCCTTAGAACACTGGAACGTGATTTAAAAGCCGTGGTCTTCGGTCAGGATAAAGCCATTGAAACATTAGCCTCTGCGGTGAAAATGGCACGTAGTGGTTTAGGTCAAGGTAACAAGCCTATCGGTAGCTTCTTATTTAGCGGTCCAACTGGTGTGGGTAAAACTGAAGTAGCTAAGCAATTGGCTTATATCATGGGCATCGAGTTAATCCGCTTTGATATGAGTGAATATATGGAACGTCATGCGGTATCGCGCTTAATCGGCGCGCCTCCTGGCTATGTCGGTTTTGAGCAAGGTGGCATGATGACCGAGGCAATTACCAAGCATCCATATTGCGTGTTACTCCTAGATGAGATTGAAAAAGCACATCCAGATATTTTTAATATTCTGCTGCAAGTAATGGATCATGGCACGCTGACTGATAACAACGGACGCAAAGCCGACTTTAGAAACGTGACCATTATTATGACGACCAATGCTGGCGCGGAGAGTCTATCTAAGTCAAACATGGGCTTTACCAATGCCAAGCAGGCTGGCGATGAGCAGGCTGACATTAAGCGTTTGTTCTCACCTGAGTTCCGCAATCGCTTGGATGCAACGGTATCATTCGCATCGCTATCACAAGACATTATCCTGCGCGTGGTCGATAAATTCCTGATTCAGCTTGAAGATCAGTTACATGATAAAAAAGTGGAAGTGACTTTTAGTGATGCCTTAAAAGCCTATCTCGGCAAAAAAGGTTTTGACCCACTCATGGGTGCACGACCAATGGCTAGATTGATTCAAGACACTATCCGCAAAGCATTAGCAGATGAGTTGTTATTTGGAAAACTGGCTAATGGAGGAACTGTACATGTTGATATTGACGATAACAATGAGGTCAAACTTATTTTCGTTCAGGATCAACAATCGGCAGAGACTGCCCTAGCCACAGCATAATAAAAGGCGCTTTTGCGCCTTTTATTATGGTCACTTTTGCATGACACTGACAAACAAAGCTGACGCAACTAAATTACTTAGCCAAGCCCTTACTTTTGGGTAAGCTGCATGTTCAAACCATTGACTATCTACTCCTGAAAATTGGCGTACAAACGGAAATATTGCAACATCGGCCAAACTGAGTTGGTCTGATAGCAAAAATTTTGACTGCGATAATTGAAGCTCTAGCTTATATAAAAACACTTCTGCCTGCGCTCTATACGTCAAGGAAGACTCTTCAGGAAAGCGAATTGCATACTTATACCTATCCAACGCTTGCTTAAAGCTGGTGTCGTTTTCAGCTATCAACTGTTGTGCCAATTGTTTATCTGCAGTCAACCAACCATCTTCATCTTGTTGTTGCAAAGCCCAGTGCATGATATCCAAGCTTTGCTCTAGCACTTGCTGTTTAGAAGTAGTCTGATCTTGAAGCACCAGTACCGGCACGGTGCCTTTAGGCGAAACAGCAAGCAACTCGCTAGGTTTTGCACTTAGTTTAATTTCATGTACATCAACGGCGATACCCGCATATTTCAGCGCCATGCGTGCACGCATCGCATAGGGACAACGGCGGTAGGAATAAAGTACGGGGCGCACAGCTAACCTAATGATTTGCAAATATCGCGGACTAACTGCGGGCCTTTATAAATCAATCCACTATAAACCTGCACCAAAGAGGCACCAGCGGCTATTTTTTCAACAGCATCCGCACCAGTTAAAATCCCACCAACGCCGATAATAGGCAAAGCGCCCTGTAAGCGTTTTGATAACTGCGAAATGACTAGCGTTGACTTATCTCGCACCGGCGCACCAGACAAACCACCGCTTTCGTTTGCATGCTCCATGCCCTCAACCGGTTCACGCGACAAGGTCGTATTGGTAGCAATAACTCCATCTATTTGATGTTCCAGCAGTAAGTCTGCAATTTCATTGACTTGCTCAAGCGCCAAGTCCGGTGCTATTTTTAAAGTAATGGGCACATAGCGGCCATGCTGGTCAGCCAATTTAGTCTGCTCGGCTTTTAGCTTCAGTAGCAGTTGTGACAAGGCTGTTTTTTCTTGTAACGCACGTAAATTCTTGGTGTTAGGGGAGGAAATATTGACCGTGATATAGGTCGCATGGGCGTAGACCTTTTGCATGCAAATCAAGTAATCATCGACCGCATTTTCCATAGGGGTATCAAAGTTTTTGCCGATATTAATGCCAAGTACGCCCTTATATTGAGCAGCCTTTACGTTTGCAATTAAGTAATCCACCCCTAAATTATTAAACCCAAAGCGGTTAATAATTCCTTGCGCCTGCTTTACTCGAAATAAACGAGGCTTAGGGTTGCCAGGCTGCGGTCTTGGCGTAATAGTACCTATTTCAATAAAACCAAAGCCTAGCGAAGCCATACCATCAATAACAGCACCATTTTTATCTAGTCCTGCTGCCAAACCTACTGCATTGGGAAAGGTAATGCCCATCACGGTTCTAGACTCGCAAATAATCGGCGATGGATACAGGTGGAGCAGACCCGCCTTCTGCGCAAACTTTAAGCCTTTCAAAGTCAAATCATGGGCGACTTCAGCATCAAGCTGAAATAACAGAGGTTTTGCAAGTGTGTAAATATCCATACTGCGATTTTACTGCAAAAAGCACGTGACCGTTGTTGCAATCGAACACGATCGTAAGCAATATAAATGTGGCTTATTTACCATAGCGATAGCAAGCAATGGCATAATCATTAAGTGCATTTATTGCTAACAAAATCATGACAAAACATCATCAAACCCTACAAATACTTGGTGGCATTACGCCTACACAATTTTTAGCTGAATTTTGGCAAAAAAAACCTTTATTAATTAAGCAAGCCATTCCGGGATTTAAAGGATTATTAAGTCCTGACGAACTAGCTGGCCTAGCTTGCGAAGAAGATGTGCAGTCGCGTATTGTCCAGTACATTAAGGGAAAATGGGTGGCCAGTCATGGCCCTTTTACTGAGGATGATTTTGCGAATCTTCCAGAAAAACCAACGACTGACAATAACTGGACATTACTTGTGCAAAGTGTGAATCACTATATGCCCGAAGCGATGCAACTATTGCAACAATTTAACTTTATTCCACACGCAAGGCTTGATGACCTCATGGTCAGTTACGCACCCAATGGCGGGGGTGTCGGACCACACTTTGACAGTTACGACGTATTCCTACTGCAAGGTCAGGGCAAGCGACTATGGCGCATAAGTGAGCAATCAGACTTAAGCTTAGTTGAAGGCGCACCATTACGAATTTTAAAGAACTTTGATACCGCACAAGAATGGCTTTTAGAAGCTGGTGATATGCTCTACTTGCCACCACACCTTGCCCATTGGGGTATTGCGGTTTCTGATGGCGTCATTGATTGCATGACTTACTCAATTGGTTTTCGTGCGCCTAAAAACCAAGAATTGGCTACAGAATTCTTAGGTTTTCTGCAGGATAAACTCAATCAAGACCAAATGGTTTTGGAGGGCATCTACCAAGATGCAGATTTGCGGTTGCAATCTCATCCCGCTGAAATTTCTAATAGCATGGTCTCTAAAGTCAGCGCTAATCTAAACAAAATTCAATGGACAGCGTCCATGGTGACTGAATTTCTAGGCACTTACCTATCCGACCCGAAAGCCGATGTTGTATTTGATGCTAATAAAAAAACCTCAATGCTTACATTTTCTGAAAAGTTAGCAAAAATAGGCGTCGCCTTAGATTTTAAAACCCAGATGCTCTTTTCTTGTGAAAACGAATTGTGCCAATTTTTTATCAACGGTGAGATGACAGAGTTCTCAGGGGATGTAGCCAATGTGCTTAAAATGCTGGCTGATAATCGACAATTAGCCGCTAGCGAGTTTTCCGCGACTATTATTAATAATGAGTCATTTATACGACAACTGCATACTTGGTATTTAGCTGGCTACTTACAACTTGGCATACCAAAAAACTTTAATTTTTAAGTGGAAACTGTAATGACAGCGTCACAATGAACGAAAAACCGTGGATGCGACGTTTGTTTTAAGCAAAAAAAGGAATTTTTTGTATTTTTAATGGTATAACCATTCAAATATACTGGTTTTTTTCCTAATAACTGGTAAAATTTGCACCACTCGATATAGTTTTTAGTTCAATCTAAATAGTTGTTATCGAAAAAACTTTTTAACTAGTACCAAACCCTTAAGGAAATAAAATGACACGTTCAATCCTATTAGCTGCATTGTTAGCTCTTGCTTTAACTGCTTGTGGTAAAAAAGAAGAAGCTGCTCCTGCTGTTGAAGCTGCTCCTGCTGCTGAAGCTGCTGCTCCTGCTGCTGCTCCAGAAGCTGCTCCAGCTGCTGATGCTGCTGCACCTGCTGCTGCTCCAGAAGCTGCTAAATAATTAGTATTTAGCAAGTAGTATTAAAAAGCCGACTTTTAGTCGGCTTTTTTTATATACAAAGCTTAGCTTTGATTTTTTGTAGGGCTAAATCGATGTACCGAGTTTAACTAATCGTACGCCAATCAAAACCCAACAGTTGGTCAGCCACCCCAATCCACTCAGGTTCACAACCTAATACTTTAGCCAAAGCCGCTCTAGCTAAAGGCGCAGTATTATTTTTAGCGCTTAAATGCGCAGCCACAAGATGTTGTAACTGACTATTATCTAGCTTGGATAGTAAGTCTGCAGAATCCTCGTTATCCAAATGCCCCAAATCGCCACCAACACGCTGCTTAAGGGCCCAGCTATAAGGCCCAGACTGCAACATTGCTTCATCATGATTGCACTCCAGCACTAGCGCATGACAGCCACTTAAGCGCTCTTCAATATGCGGTGTACTACGGCCAACATCGGTCAACACTCCTAACCGATGATTACCGTCAGAAAAAACACATTGTATGGGTTCGCGCGCATCATGGGGTACTGGATATGGCTGCACTTGAATGTCATCAATCAAGAACATTTGATGACTATCAATCACATTTAACTGAAGATTATGCTGACTTGGCATGTAGCGAGCGACCATTTTCAGTGTGCCATAAGTCAACCACACTGGAATATTGTACTTAGCAGCTAGTTTGAAAGCCCCGCCTGCATGGTCGTCATGCTCATGAGTAATAACGATTCCAGCTAGGTCACTCGGTGCTAGCTGAAGGCGAGATAGGCGCGTTAATGTTTCTTTTATACTAAAGCCACAATCGAGCATGACTCTAGTGTTTTTAACTTCGACCACTAGGGAGTTGCCAGCACTGCCACTCCCTAGTGAGGAAAAACGCATACTTTAAATCCTAAGCGAACTGCTTTATTTTAACTGCTCGTACATCAAGGCCACGATGCGATTAGCAGTAGTCGTCTTGACGCGGTTACCTTCTTTATCAACCACGGCTACAGCCGTGCTATTTTCTTTACCACTATCAGAAACTTTTACACGGTATTGTTTTTCTGGGTTGGTTTTTTTCTTGTCATCCGTACCCCAGAATTTCAACTTATCCACCATGCTTTTTTCGTCAGCTTTCGGTTCTGCAGCCACTTCTTTTTTATCGTCGTTACCCCAGAATTTCAAGCTTTCCAACATCCCTTTCTTTTTCTTAGGCGTGTCATCAATATCCACATCCGCATAACGCACAAAGAAAATACCATTTGAACGGTCTTTATCTTCAATCACAAATCCAACGCGATCTAAAGCTAAACCCACACGGCGCCATGCGCGATCAAATGGATCATTTAATAACAAGGTTGCGCTTCCGTCAGCTTCTTTAATTACTTCAACACGCTTTAAGTTGGAAGCCGAGGCTACTATAGATTTAGATTTTTGCTCTTCTACACCTAACTTCACCATCAACCGACGTAATAACTCAGTATCCAACTCAACATCTTGAGCATCGGCTTCTTTTGCAGTTTTTGCATCTGCCCTGTAGCCCGTTTCAATTTCACCTATGTTTGTCCTGACACGATTTTTACCATCATCGGGCGCACCAGAAACTGAACGGTGTGTCATATAAATTTCCGTCGTATTTGCATCATTTCCGCGATCTAACCGTGTGCGGAATTTTTTCTTATCAGCGAAACCAGATAACTTATCTAACCACTTATCAAATTTATCACCTAAATTACCCGCATCTTTCTTTGCAATGGCTTCAGAGTCAATCCACTCGGTTTCCATAATCCCTAACTGTGAATTTTCAACACGCACCGCAAAGCCCATGTCTGTCCAAAAATCACGGATTACTGGCCATATTTTTTCTGCGGGGGCATTCACCACTAGCCAACGTTGGCCGCCAGCCTTTTCTAAGCGCACGCCCTCTGGGCTTGCTAATACTTTTTCAACCGTGGCTTCTTGTCCTTCTTGCGCTTGGCTATAGGTTGAATAACTGGTGCTACCTGGAATCGAATAGGTGTCACTGGTTGGACTGGCTGTTAAATCTGGAGGCACTTCTAGCGGACGTGCGCGACCAGCCGTTTTATAGTCCGGCGTGTTATTAATAAAAGGAATAGAATCGCAAGCGCTTAACCCAGCTAGAAGCAACAAGTAAATTGCTGTTCTTTGTATGCCCGCACGCTTAATTTTAGCTGGCTTATTGTTGATTTGTTTCATTCAGACCTCTTAGAAAAATATGCGAAATTGACGTGCAATTTACAATTATAAAATATGTGCGAATTTACAGGCAGCACGCAGAACATCAACATATTGCGCCGACAAATTCACTAATGGCAACCGAATGCCTGTTTTAATTAAACCCATTTGCGCCAACACCCATTTCACAGGAATCGGATTAGCCTCAACAAATAATTTCTGATGTAAAGCAAATATTTTTGCATTGATGTTACGTGCCACTGTTACATCGCCAGCAATCGCAGCTACACACATTTCATGCATTAATTTTGGTACGACATTTGCGGTCACTGAGATGACACCTTTCCCACCTAAAAGCATTAAGGAGAGCGCTGTTGCATCATCGCCACTGTAAACAGCAAAGTCTGCAGGTGCACGTAGCAATAAATCCGTACCGCGTTCAATGCCACCCGTAGCATCTTTAATACCGACAATGTTTGGATGTGCCGCCAATCGCACGGTCGTATCATTACTGATATCGCACGCGGTACGGCCAGGCACGTTGTAAAGTATTTGTGGAATATTGACCGCATCCGCTACTGCAGTGAAGTGTTGGAACAGGCCTTCTTGCGTCGGCTTGTTGTAATAAGGGGCCACTAGTAGACACGCATCAACGCCGAGCTCTTTAGCTTTTTTAGTCAGAAAAATAGCTTCTTTTGTAGAGTTGGCACCAGTACCAGCAATCACTGGGATACGACCATTCACCTGACTGACCGCAGTTTTGATTAACAAACAATGCTCATCAAAGTCAACGGTAGGCGATTCACCAGTAGTTCCGACGATTACAAT
>CAIOPD010000015.1 GCA_903860085.1 uncultured Pseudomonadota bacterium | reverse complement strand
TATGGCTTAAATATGCTTCAAACATAATAGCTTGATGTAAAATTGGGCATCTAATCAATAGTAAGAGTGCGTCATGCTAGAAAACTTAACCGACCGCCTACAGGGCGTGATTAAAAATTTACGTGGCCAAGCGCGACTCTCAGAAGAAAATATCGCAGACGCCATGCGCGAAGTGCGTATGGCGCTATTGGAGGCCGATGTTGCCTTGCCTGTAGTAAAAGACTTTATAACGCAGGTTAAATTGCGCGCACAGGGTCAAGAGGTACTGCAAAGCCTAACGCCAGGGCAGGCAGTCATTCAAGTGGTGCATGATGAGCTTGCTGTGTTAATGGGTAAGGCTAATGTAGGGCTTAATTTAGCGGTAGTTGCGCCTGCCATCATCTTAATGGCCGGCCTGCAAGGTTCTGGTAAAACCACCACTTCAGCCAAGCTAGCTAAACTTCTAAAAGAACAAAAAAAGAAAGTGCTGTTAGCCAGTGCTGATATTTATCGTCCAGCAGCCATTGAGCAACTGAAAACGCTCGCCAAGCAACTAGAAATAGACTGCTTTGATAGCCATGCGAATCAAAAGCCAGCCGACATCGCAAGTGCGACCTTAGATTTCGCTAAGCGCGGCTACTACGACGTGGTGATTTTTGACACCGCAGGTCGATTAGGCATAGATGAGGCTATGATGGCCGAAATCAAAGCGTTGCATACACAGCTTAATCCCATTGAAACCTTGTTTGTGGTTGATGCTATGCAGGGGCAAGATGCGGTAAATACTGCCAAGGCCTTTGGTGACGCGCTACCACTAACCGGCATTATTTTGACCAAGCTAGATGGAGACTCACGCGGTGGGGCTGCATTATCAGTGCGCCATATTACTGGCAAGCCGATTAAGTTTATCGGTGTAAGTGAGAAGGTGGATGGGTTGGAGCCATTCCACCCGGAGCGTATGGCCTCACGCATACTTGGTATGGGCGATGTGCTGAGTCTGATTGAGCAAGCGCACAAGAATGTTGATATGGCTGCGGCGCAAAAGCTTGCGGACAAAGTGAAATCAGGCAAAAACTTTGATTTAGATGACTTTAAAGCGCAAATGTCTCAAATGCGCCAAATGGGTGGCATGGGCGCATTGATGGATAAAATGCCAGCGCAAATGTCTGGTATGGCGGCAAAAATGAATCCTGCAGATGCCGATAAGGCCGTGCGCCGTATAGAAGGTATTATCAATAGCATGACCCCGTTAGAGCGACGTAAGCCGGAGTTAATTAAAGCAACCCGTAAAAAACGTATCGCTGACGGATCTGGGGTGCAGGTGCAAGAGGTTAATCGACTTCTTAAGCAGTTTGAAGAAACGCAGAAAATGATGAAAATGTTTGCCAAAGGTGGCATGGCAAAAATGATGCGTGGCATGGGGAATATGATGGGCGGCAAGATGCCTGGCATGCGTTAAATCACCCCATCAATCTGATTCCACAAAAGTTTGACCCTTAGCTGTAGATTGAGAATATAAATAGTTTATATATTTCCAAGTTATACATTGACCAAGTGCAATGTTTCTAGCATAATTGCGCCCTTTCGTAGGTGATGCTTTCGAGCAGCAGTTCAGTCCCTACAGAAAATTTCACCAGAAATATAGTATTACCCATTAGTACAATGGGGCGTTAGCTCAGCTGGTAGAGCAGCGGACTTTTAATCCGTTTGTCGTGGGTTCGATCCCCGC
>CAIOPD010000014.1 GCA_903860085.1 uncultured Pseudomonadota bacterium | reverse complement strand
TGTCCGATCATCTTGGTGTCGGCATCCAGGCCTAAATCTTTGGTTTGGGTAACGGCTAATCCCACATAACCGCACGGGTCTATGGCCAAAAATGGGCTTAAATCCATATTCACATTCATGCTCAAGCCATGATAACAGCAATTATTTTTGACACGTAAACCCAGTGCTGCGATTTTAGCTTCTGGCACTTCTGGGCGGCTCACATATACGCCAGGGGCATCCGCTTTTGCTGTGGCTGTCACACCATAATCTTTTAAGAGGTTAATCACGGCCTGTTCCAACAAGGTCACCAAGCTACGTATCGTTAGGCTACGCCGCTTTAAATCCAGTAAGACATAAATGACGACCTGGCCGGGTCCATGATAGGTAATTTTGCCACCACGGTCAGTATTGATGACGTCAATACCATTCCCACTAGGTAGTCGAACCAACTTACGATTAAGGCCCAAACTGTAAACAGGGTCATGTTCGGTAAGCCATAGTTCATCGATAGTCGTTGGAGTACGCTGCGCGGTAAAATTTTGCATGGCCAAACAAGTAGCAGCATAATCAGTCCGGCCCAAATGTCTTACTATTACAGGCTGTTGCTTCACAGGTCTAATGCTTTAGAGGGCGAACTTCACTAGAGGATGGCCACTCAGCAGTCGGTAAATGTCATCTAACTGCTGCTGTGAAACCACATGGACAGTGCACGTAAGACTGATATAACGACCAGCAGAACTTGCGCGCATCTCGACCTGCGTCGCATTAAAGGCCGGTACGATGGTTTGAATGAGCCCAATAATGGTCGCGGTGAAGCTATCTTCTGTGGCACCCATCACCTTAATCGGGAAATCGCAGGGAAACTCGATTAAAGGTAGGTGCTCTATTTGCTCTGGTACTTGGTCTTCTGCCATCAGCGTGCCGCTTATTGTATTAACAATTTAATTGAATCCCAGGCACGGCCTAAGAATCCAGCAGCTTCAATATCATTTGCGGCCACTAGAGGACGCTCATCAATCACTTTGCCGTCCAAGCTAAACTTAATGCTGCCGACCACTTGGCCTTTTTTAATGGGTGCAAGCAACGGTTGCTTGCTAGCTATGACAGCTTTAACCTTCGCATAATCACCTTTAGCTAAAGTGATATATAGATCCTCTGCAACGGTAGTAGCCACTTTATTTTCAGCGCCCTTCCATACCTTAAGCTGACTGATGGCTTGACCTTGCTTATACACTAAACTGGAATCAAAGAATTGGAAGCCATAATTTAGTAATTTTTGACTTTCTGTGGCGCGATCAGCGTCAGTCGCCGCACCTAGCACAACTGAAAGACGGCGGACACCGTCACGTTTGGCTGATGAAATTAAGCAGTAACCAGCTGATTCGGTATGGCCAGTTTTCATGCCATCTACACTAGGATCTAGCCATAACAAACGATTGCGATTGGGTTGGGTAATATTGTTATAGCGATACTCTTTGGTTGAATATAACCGCTGATAATCAGCAGGAAAATCATGTATCAGTGCAGTTGCCAGTAAAGCTAAGTCAGCTGCAGTGGTGTAATGTTGCGGATCTGGTAGGCCGGTCGCATTCATGTAATGGGTGTTTTTCATGCCCAACCGAAGCGCCTCTTTATTCATCATGTCAGCAAATAGTGGCTCCGTGCTAGCAATGCCTTCTGCTAACGCGATGGAGGCATCATTACCCGACTGAATAATCATGCCATGCAATAGCTCATCTACAGTCACTGGTTTGTTCGGCTCAATAAACATCTTAGAGCCTTCAACTTTCCAAGCTAACAAGCTGACGGGTAGGGTTTGTGTGAGTTGTAAGTGGCCATTTTTAACCGCTTTAAAACTCAAATAAGCCGTCATGATTTTCGTCAGCGACGCTGGGTCGACACGCATATCGCTATTTTGTGTCGCAATTATATGGCCACTGTTAAAGTCTTTAAGCAGGTATGCTTTCACTGCTAGGCTTGGTGGTGGCGGGATTTGTGCGCTCTCGGCAAAGCTGAGTTGTGCGAAAATTAAGCTAAAAACAGTGAAAGCCAATAGCGTGTTTTTAAGGTGATGGAAGCTGATTTTATGCATATTGTATAGGACTGACTTATTGATTTTGAACGATAGTAGCAATATTTAATTGCTTGCGAATTAGGGCTGCAGAAATATCTGCTTCTTCAC
>CAIOPD010000013.1 GCA_903860085.1 uncultured Pseudomonadota bacterium | reverse complement strand
TAATTGCAGCAGTACAAGCGACTGGTGGTAACGCATTATTTCAAACCAATATTGGTAGTGGTCTTACTAGTGGTGCTGGTTTATTTGAAAAAATACCTGATTCTGGATCACGAGCATTAATATTACTATCAGACGGAGCCGGTCGATTAGATGCCAATACACAGCAAAAACTCAAAGACTGGTTTGACCGCTTACATATTAGTTTGTATTGGATAGTGTTACGCCAGCCTGGAGGCTTAAGTATTTTTGATACAACCTACGTACCACCTGAAAATTCTGCCTTGCCTGCAGAAATCGAACTTAATGAATACTTCAAAACCCTCAAATCACCATTTAAGGCCTATGAGGCTGAAGATCCAAAATCATTGCAAATGGCCATGAACGATATTAATGAACGTGAAAAGAAACCAATCAAATATTTTGAGAGAATTCCTGGCCGGGATTATTCAAATGCTTGCTTTATTATTGCAGCGTTGATGATTAGTTTATTGTTGGGTGTGAAATACTTAGAGGTAAAAACATGGCACTAAAATCAATCGTGATTAAAGAATCGTTACTGCGCAAGATTATGCACTTTTTTAGTGTAACAAAACTCACATACTTGCTGATCATCATTGCAATAATTTCTGGCATCAGTAGCCTCTATGCGTATAATCGCGTGCAACAAATTGCAGCATTTAACCAAGCAATTAGTGATGGAAAACCACCAAAAACAGATACACAAAGCTTTGAAGCCAAGTTTGCAACGGCCTATTGGTTAGCCAAGAATGAGCGCTATAAAGAAGCGACTTTACTGTTTAATAAAGCGCTGAATAATGCCAATACTGAGCAGAAGGCAGCCATCCATTTTAATCTAGGCAATATATTCTTTAGACGTGGGTTAGCCATTAATGGCGCCAATATGACGGTGCGTGATGAAGCTGAATACCTTTTACGACAAGCTAAAACAGCTTATCAACAATCGCTCAGACTTGATAATAGCAATTGGGGCGCAAGGCATAACTTAGACCGCTTGCTAACGATGTTACCTGGGACACCTACCCCAGGTGTTGGCGAGAGCGATACTCCAGGGCTGATTATGGGTAGCATTCCTGTTGGATTGCCATAAATATGCATAAGATTTTCAATTATTTTAGGCATCGTCATGATGCAACATTATTACTAGCCGCTTTATTATTGCTTTTAGTAGCCTTATTTAACCCGACAGTCCCCGTTAAACGTGATATTTACAGCTATATATTTGTAACAGATATCTCACAAAGTATGAATGTGGTGGATAAGTCGCTTAACGGTAAACCTGTATCACGCATGGCATTTATGCAAGACACCCTTCACAAGGTGATTAGCGAGTTAGATTGCGGCACAACTGTTAGCATAGGGTTATTTGCTGGTGTAAGCATCGCTGCGCTGTACACACCAATTGAAGTTTGCGAAAACTTTGATGCCATAAATGACACAATAGACCACTTAGACTGGCGTACCGCTTGGTCAGGCAATAGCCGCATAAGAACAAGCATGCTTGGATTAGCAAGAACCATTCGGTCTTTTCCAGCACCAGCACAAGTTGTCTACTTTACCGATGGAGAAGAAGCGCCTAAGTTACATGTCTTCAATACGCAGGATTTGACCAACTTTCAAGGTGGTGATGGCTGGTTATTTGTTGGTGTAGGCGGTGAAACTGGTTCTGCAATACCTAAGTTAGACGAGCACAATCAACTCATCGGCTATTGGTCAGCCGAAAGTTTTGCCATGCAACCAGGTATTGCTCAGATCTCAGAAGCTAATATAGGCGTCCGGAATGACAGTATTGCTAGTGGAGCTGGAGACCGTTACATCTCTAAATTAGATGAAACCTACCTAAAATCTTTAGCCAAAGAAGTTAACGGCATGTATGTACGTGGCGATAGCGTACAAACAGTACTTGGTGCAATGAAAAAACAAAAACCAGCTCGACGCGATAAAGCAGGATTTGAGCTTCGCTGGCTTCTCGCTGGATTGGCTGGCATTCTATTTACTTTGGCCTATACCCCTAAACACCCACTAAAAGAACTAAAAGTACAATGGCGCAATGCAATGCAACGTCGGCGTACAGCTGTTAGTTCAGATTTGTCGGCGGAGAATCCTCAGTAACCGCACATTTCATTGTTCTCATTAGAGTTACACTTGCTAGCGAAAACAAAACTACAAGTAGAACTGAGGATATACATCAATATGCCCTGCATTAGGGCATATTGCGACTATCAGAGTCATTTATTCTGACAAGAGATCCCAAGCAGCATTACAATAGCAGCATTCCCACATGCACATCCGCACGCATCGCCAACAAAATATACTCAATGATTTAAGTTTGAATTTTGTTAATAGTAATTAAGATTGGCCATACAATATTTTTTAAGCAAAGGTTTAGCATACTCATGCAACAGTGGCATCAATTTCTTCAAGATTCATCTAGCCATCCTTTAGTGCTGGATAACAAAAAAATAATGAGTTTTGGTGATAGTCATGCGGAAATCATAGCCACTCAAAGCAGCTCCATAATTTGTGACCT
>CAIOPD010000012.1 GCA_903860085.1 uncultured Pseudomonadota bacterium | reverse complement strand
TGCGGCGATGGAAGCGCACCTGAAAGTGCAGCAAGTGCCGTACAGCATCCGTATGGTCCCAGCGATTAATGTGCAGCAAATTAATTTAAAAGACCCTGTCGGCAACGGTATTGAACTAAACTTTTACCTGGTATAGGCTTAAGCTTAAGTCATGGTAAGAGCATAATGAATTTATTTGACATAGCTTGGTCCAACGCTTGTTAATATAAGACTAAGGAATGGTTGCAATGAGTCAATTCTTTACAAGAATCCTATGGGCTTTAAGCCTTTTTCTTGCTATTTCAGCTAACGCTAAGGCTGAACCAGACGCCAATCTATGGCCAATAGTTAAAGAGGCGTTCTTCGCGCAACGTGAAATACAGCCGGTAGAGTTTATGAAAATAGACGCACCTCGTCGCGCTGAAAGTGGTGCGCAAGTGCCCGTGACTTTGAGTGTGGATAATGCGGCCGCTAATGGTGTCGTCATTAGAAAAATTTACCTGTTGGTCGATGCTAACCCAATTCAACTTGCTTCCACCTATCATTTATCATCAATGCTTGGTAACTTTCAATTAGCCACGCGTATTCGTTTTGAAACTGATTCCTTTGTGCGTATCGTTGGTGAAAGCGCAGATGGTAAGTTATATATGGCGTCGCGTGAAATTCGAGCTGCCGGTGGATGTGGCGGTACTGTGGATGGTGACGATGCTGCGATCCGCGCTGCAGCAGGTAAGATTAAATTAAGAGTAGAAGCGCCAGTGAGATTTGGTGAGCCAGCGTCAACCATATTCAATATCAAGCATCCTATGCGAACAGGTCTGCAACGCGACTTGGTATCACAAGGTTATGTGCCCGCTTTTTATATCAATAAGGCCAGTTTTAGCTACAACGGTAAGTTGCTAATGACAGTGGATGTCGGTGTTGGTACTAGTGAAGATCCGTACATGAAATTTAATTTCATCCCTGATGCACCAGGCAATTTAGAAGTGCAAGCCACTGACAATGAAGGTAAAACCTTTGTGCAGCAAGTGAATGTAAAAGGCTAAACTCAGCCAGTATTTGAAGCCTCCTCTGTGGAGGCTTTTTTTATGCCTTGGTGCAGGCAATGTGCGAAATTTTAGGTGCTAAAATAAGTCCCATTATCAAGGAGAAAAAGATGAAAAGTTATCGTAAAGAACTCTGGTTTAACCCACCAACACGAGTGGCTTTTATTCGCATCACAGAGCAGGTCAATGAATGTTTGCGCGAAAGTGGCGTGCGTGAAGGTTTGGTGCTGATTAATGCCATGCATATTACCGCTAGTGTATTTATTAATGATGATGAGCGTGGGTTACATAACGACTACACGCAATGGCTAGAACGTTTAGCACCGCATGAGCCAGTGAGCAGTTATCGCCATAACGATACCGGTGAAGATAATGCAGATGCGCATATGAAACGCCAGCTTATGGGACGCGAAGTAGTCGTTGCCATTACCGAAGGTAGGTTGGACTTTGGGCCATGGGAGCAGATTTTCTATGGCGAGTTTGATGGTAGACGCAAAAAACGCGTATTGGTTAAAATTATTGGTGACTAGCTGATTCAAATCAAAGCGACTTTTTAATGGTTTTGTTATTGTGCGCTGCATTCTGACGTCCGCATGACGACAACAATTAAATTGATGAGATGAGATATGTTTAGCCCAGAACTTCTAGCCCCAGCCGGCGACCTTGATCGAATGCGTACTGCGTTTGATTATGGTGCCGATGCCATTTATGCCGGTCAGCCTCGCTACAGCTTGCGTGCGCGTAATAATGATTTCTCAATGGATAATATTTCTATTGGCATTAACGAGGCGCACGCCCGTGGCAAGAAGTTTTTTGTTGCCAGTAATATATCTCCGCATAACGCCAAGGTTAAAACCTACATGGCAGATATGGCACCTATTATTGCCATGCAACCCGATGCATTGATTATGTCTGATCCTGGACTCATCCTAATGGTGCGGGAGAAATGGCCGGAGATGCCAGTCCATCTTTCAGTTCAAGCCAACACGGTGAATTTTGCTACGGTTAAGTTTTGGCAAACGATGGGTCTAAAACGCGTGATATTGTCGCGCGAATTGTCCTTGGATGAAATTGAAGAAATCCGTCAACTCTGTCCGGAAATGGAGTTGGAAGTGTTTGTGCATGGTGCTTTGTGCATAGCCTATTCTGGCCGCTGTCTGCTTTCAGGCTACTTTAATCATCGCGACCCAAACCAAGGTACTTGTACTAACTCATGTCGTTGGGATTACAAGGTGCATGACGCTTCAGAAGATGCAGCTGGTGTGATTCGCCTCAATGAATTTGACTTTAAAGAAGAGATGGCAAAATCCAGTCTTTCCGCTTGTGGGAGTTTGCCACGCCACCCGCTTGCGGATAAGGTGTATCTGATTGAAGAAAAAGGTCGTCCTGGTGAATTACTGCCGATTATTGAAGATGAGCACGGCACTTACATTATGAACAGCAAGGATTTACGTGCAATTGAGCATGTGGAGCGCCTAGTGAAAATGGGTGTCAATTCATTAAAAATTGAAGGCCGTACTAAGTCTCGTTATTACGTGGCACGGACTTGCCAAAATTACCGCAAGGCGATCGATGATGCGGTGGCTGGACGACCATTTGATTGGAATTTAGTCGGTGATTTGGAAAATTTAGCTAACCGTGGATACACAGACGGTTTTTATCAGCGCCACCATACCGCTGAACATCAAAATTATAAGCAAGGATATTCCATCTCAAATCAAAGTCTATATGTGGGTGATGTGGTTGCTTACAATCCAGAGACGGGTTTGGCGGATATTGAAGCACGCAATAAGTTTGGAGTAGGTGATCGTCTTCAGATTATTCATCCTACTGGCAATCAAGAATTACGCGTAGAGCACATGTTTAATAAAAAGGGTGAGGAGATACAAGAAGCATCTGGCAGTGGCTACTTTGTTCGCGTGCCCGTGGCGGCCCAAGACTTAAGAAATGCTATGGTGGCTAGATACTTATAGATTTTCGTTTAAAAATACGCGCCCGTTCGAACAATGGGCGCGTAGGTGTTTTAATTCTTGATGTAACCTTCTAACTGCTTAATAAGATCCTGCTGGTAGCTTAGGGTTTCTTTGACTAAGTCACCTATGGACAGCATGCCAATCACCTGATCATTGACCACTACAGGTAAGTGGCGAATATGATGATCTGCCATAATAGACATGCCTTGCTCTACGCTATCGTTGGGGCCTGCACTTAGCACCTTATGCGTCATTACTTCCGCAATTTGCGTGGTTTTTGAAGATCGGCCTTTTAGGATTACCTCGCGAGCATAGTCGCGCTCTGAAAAAATACCGACTAAATTCTCACCGTCTAGCACCACTAAAGCACCAATTTTATACTCAGCCATTATCACCAAAGCATCAAATACCGGGCGATTTGGGGTAATTGAGATCACCTCTTTATAT
>CAIOPD010000011.1 GCA_903860085.1 uncultured Pseudomonadota bacterium | reverse complement strand
TTAATTTTTTGCAACTTATTTAATAATGACAGCTCAAAGTTGTGATTGTTAAAGTGAGGTGAAGGCAAAATTTAAACATGGTTTACTCGGCTTCTTCTATCCAGGCTAGCTGTATTGCTTCTAGAATTTTTTCGCCACATTTTTCTGGACTATCGTTGAAACCCTCTAAATCAAGTACCCATTGCATAAGGTCAGTAAAGCGAATGATTTTAGGATCAATATCTGGATGGGTATCGTAAAGTGATTCTGCGATGGTTAATGTGTCTGTCCATTTCATGGTCATAATTCCTAAAGTTTTAATCAAACCTATTATAGCGCTGGCGACATTATTTGACTTTAAAATGCGTGTGACTTTAATCGTGACTAAGGATGTAATCTTTAGCATGACGCGTGGTAAAATGTGGCCAGTTCATTCACTAATTTAAGTATTCGGAAAATATAAACATCATGTCTCAAGCTCCATTAAATCCGGCACCATTTAACTACGCTAATACTTTGGATCAAGCTGATCCAGCGCTATGGGGCATGATTGAGCATGAGGTCGTTCGCCAACATGAGCATATAGAATTAATCGCGTCTGAAAACTATACTAGTGCAGCAGTGATGCAGGCGCAGGGTTCACAACTGACTAATAAGTATGCAGAAGGTTATCCTGGTAAACGCTTTTATGGTGGATGTGAATATGTGGATCAGGTAGAGCAATTGGCTATAGACCGCTTAAAAGCCCTATATGGTGCTGAGTATGCCAATGTGCAACCACACTCAGGCTCACAAGCTAACCAAGCCGTGTATTTTTCAATTCTCAAGCCGGGCGATACTGTGATGGGTATGAACTTGGGTCATGGGGGTCACTTGACTCATGGCTCACCTGCTAATTTATCAGGTAAGTTATTCAACATCGTGCCGTATGGCTTAAATGCAAATGAAGAAATTGATTACGATGAAATGGAGCGTATTGCGGTGGAGTGCAAGCCAAAACTATTGATTGGCGGTGCTAGTGCTTACGCTTTAAGATTTGACTGGGCCCGTATGAGCGAGATTGCCAAGAAAGTTGGCGCTTATTTCATGGTGGATATGGCGCATTACTCAGGTTTGATCGCAGCCGGCGTATACCCTAACCCAGTGCCACATGCAGACTTTGTCACATCAACGACACATAAAACTTTACGTGGACCACGCGGCGGTATTATTTTAGCTAAAGCTGAATTTGAAAAATCACTTAATTCCAGTGTTTTCCCAGCCCTGCAAGGTGGCCCATTAATGCATGTGATTGCAGCAAAAGCGACTGCGTTCTTAGAAGCCTCTCAACCTGACTTTAAAGTGTATCAAGCACAGGTAATTAAAAATGCACAAGCCATGGCGGAAACTTTAACCGCACGCGGTTTACGTATTATTTCTGGGCGTACTGAATCACATATGTTTTTGGTGGATTTACGTGCCAAAGGATTAACCGGTAAAGCCGCTGATGCTGCGCTAGGTTTAGCGCATATTACTGTGAATAAGAATTCAATTCCTAATGATCCAGAAAGTCCGTTTGTAACTTCTGGTATTCGTATAGGTACCCCAGCGATTACCACACGTGGCTTCAAGGAAGAAGAAGCTAAGCTAGTCGCTAATTTAATTGCTGATGTGTTGGATCATCCTACAGATGAAGCTTTAATTGCCGCTACAAAAGCTAAAGTGCATGTCTTGACTGCGCGCTTTCCAGTGTATGCAGGTCGCTAGTGAAGCGCTGAGCGTGACTAATCTTCTCTCTTCAGGCAGAAGTTTCGACCTATGAAATGCCCTTTTTGTGGTGTTGATGATACCCAGGTCATAGATTCGCGGGTGAACGAAGAGGGTAATGCAATACGTCGCCGACGTAAATGCAGTGCCTGTGACAAGCGTTTTACTACTTATGAAACGGCTGAGTTGCATTTGCCACAAGTGGTCAAAACCAACGGTACGCGTGAAGAATTTAGTCGCGAGAAATTACGTTTATCTTTTTCACGTGCGTTACATAAAAGACCTGTGCCTACAGAGTATGTCGACCGTGCCTTGGATAGAATTTCACAAAAGCTACTGGGATTGGGTGAGCGCGAAGTGCCCGCAAGGATCTTGGGTGAGAGTGTGATGCATGAGCTGAAACTCATGGACAAAGTGGCTTATATACGATTTGCCTCGGTATACCGGAGTTTCTCTGATGTGGATGATTTTAACGATGTAATACGCGATTTAGATTAGCGATTAGTAATCGCAGTCTTTTCTAAGAAATAGGATGTGTAATGAAATTAATTAATGGCTTATCAATCGCGCTAGCAGTATTTACCATAATCTTAACCATTGTTTTTTTTGGTTGGTGGATAATGAAAGACAGCGTTGTGTTTGGTAGCGAAAAATTTGATCAAGTTAAATGGATGCAAAGTGCAGCTTCTATTACCACCGAATGTAAGCGTGGAGATATGGCGTATGACCTACAGAAGAATATTTTGGCTAGAGGCTCTTCCAAAGAGTCTGTGGCTTTACTGTTAGGCCGTCCTAGCTTTGAAGATGGGCCAGCAATTGAGTACGACTTGGGTAAATGCATGCATGTTTATCATGGATTGCTTATTTTCTTTGATGAAAAAAACCGTTTGCTTAATAGCCGTATTTCATCGCACTAATAGTTTAATCGCCGCTTATCTCATCTCGATAACGCATCTTGTTTTCAAGTAAAGACCATCAATATATGACCCTTGCCCTGCGCCTCGCAGAGCAAGGTTTATATAGTACGCAACCTAATCCACGTGTTGGCTGTGTCATTGTTAAAAACGAGAAAATCATTGGAGAGGGCGCACACTTTAGAGCCGGTGAGGCGCATGCAGAAGTCATTGCTTTGCGTCAGGCTGGGTCGCTAGCTGCGGGTGCTGATGTCTATGTCACATTGGAACCATGCAATCATCACGGGCGCACGCCTCCTTGTGTGGATGCCTTAATTGCCGCAGGTGTAAAGCGGGTGATAGTGGCTATGCAAGATCCTAACCCATTAGTCGCAGGGCAAGGCATACTGCGTTTGCAAAAGCATGGCATAGTTGTAATCAGTGGCTTGATGCAGAATGAAGCACTCACTTTAAACGCAGGTTTTGTTAAGCGCATGACGCTAGCACTGCCATATGTACGTTCAAAAATTGCTGCCAGTTTAGATGGCCGTACTGCACTTAAAAATGGAAAGAGTCAGTGGATTACCGGAGAAGCCGCACGGTTGGATGTGCAACACTGGCGTGCCCAGTCATGCGCCGTTGTGACGGGTATCGGTACAGTCTTAGCAGACAACCCAAGTATGAATGTGCGTTTTCAAGCATCTAAGCGTCAACCATTACGGGTCATTGTTGATAGCTATTTGCGAACGCCAGCCAATTGTAAGATGCTTGATACAGTTCAACAAAATCCAGTACTTATTGCCTACGCTAAAGACAAGAATCACCAAGTTACCCATTTAAGTGCCATAGGTGCTGAATGTTTGCATGTGCCAAATGCATCAGGGAAAGTGGACTTAAAGGCATTACTTCAAGAACTTGCACTTCGTGGAGTGAATGAGGTGCTAGTCGAGGCAGGTCAATGTCTTAATGGAACCTTGTTGGCCGAGGGTTTGATAGATGAGTTTATTTTTTACTATGCGCCTAAGTTGATGGGCGCGGATGCGAAAGGTATGCTTGCATTTCCTGAGTTAACCGATATGCAACAGGTTAACAATTTAAAGATTTTAGATGTCAGGCAAATTGGTTCGGATATTCGCCTGCGCGCCCAACCGTTAAAAAACTAACGATTAAGTACGCGATATGCTGATTGATACCCATTGTCATCTTGATGCAGCTGAATTTGATGTTGATCGTGATCACATCACATTAATGGCCAAGCAACAGGGCATTGATCGCATCGTAATACCCTCTGTCGAGCGTGCAAACTTCGATACTGTCATTGCGCTATGTAATCGACATCAAAATTGCGCTTACGCGCTTGGTATTCATCCTATGTATGTTGATGCTGCCGTTAGCCAGGATATTGAAACTCTTCAAAACTATATCGAGAACTTTAATCCCATTGCCATTGGCGAGATTGGTCTGGATTACTTTGTACGCACCCCTAAACTTAACCCTGAGCATATTGAAAAACAGGTTATGTTTTTTACCGAGCAATTAAAAATAGCTGCCCACTATGATTTGCCTGTGTTATTGCACGTTAGGCAGGCGGCAGATGATGTATTAAAGTATTTACGTCGTCACCCTGTGCGTGGCGGAATCGCCCATGCTTTTAATGGTAGTTTGCAACAAGCAGAGAAATTTATTGCGCTTGGCTTTAAGTTGGGATTTGGTGGGGCCATGACATATCCCCGCGCTTTAAAAATTCGTGACCTGGCCGTTAAGTTACCTTTAGACGCAATCGTATTGGAAACGGATGCCCCAGATATGGCCCCTGCATGGATAGGCCCTGGTGTTAGAAATAGTCCTTTAGAATTACTTAAAATTGCGCAAGTTTTAGCTGATTTAAGACAGTTAAATGTGACTCAAGTGCACGCTGTTACAGGATGTAACGCCTTGCACGCACTACCAAAATTAGCCGAGTTATGCACATCACCTCAAGTGCTACATTAAGTATTGTAAAAAAACCTTTATAATCAACGGTAGTTATATAACTTATTGATTTTAAACAAATAAATATTAGGTTAAAATTTAAGCGTTTTTAAAAAAGCCTTACAAATTGAGATGTTACATTTTATGTACACAACTATTCACAGAGTTATCCACAGATAATGTGGAGAGTATTTTTGAAATCATGGAACTTTTTTAAAGTCAACTTTTGAATTATTTATTTTTTAGTCTATTTGCACTTTATATTGCTAGGAATTGTGAGTTTTTATGCTAGTCAACCAACAGCAATATCGCACTATTTGGCCTAATCAAAATACTGAACTTACTTTAAGTGACGTTTCTATTATTGATCAAACAAAGTTGCCGCATAGTTTTGAAATAGTGACTATTCAAAGTTTGGAGCAAATGATTGATGCCATCAATAATATGCAGGTTCGTGGTGCGCCTTTAATAGGCGCAGCAGCAGCTTATGGTGTGGCCTTAGCCGTGCGGCAAGATGCCAGTGACATATATTTGAATCATGTGGTTAAGCAACTAATTCACAGCCGGCCAACGGCGGTGAATTTGAAGTGGGCGGCGCAGCGGATGCTAAAGCGACTGTTAGATTTGCCTGTGACAGAACGTTTGTCTGCAGCGTGGCGTGAAGCAGCTACGATTTGCGATGAAGATGCACGGCTTAATCAATCGATAGGCGGACATGGCCTCGCGCTCATTAAGGCCTTAGCGGCGAAAAAAGAAGGTAGTCTAAATATAATGACACACTGCAATGCCGGTTGGCTAGCCACCGTGGATTTTGGCACAGCGCTCGCGCCTATCTATGCAGCATATGATGCAGGCATTGCTGTTCATGTATGGGTAGGCGAAACCCGCCCGCGCAACCAAGGTGCTAGCTTAACTGCTTGGGAGTTATCGCAACACGGCGTTCCGCATACTGTGATTAGTGATAATGCTGGCGGGCATTTAATGCAACAAGGTGATGTGGATATGGTGATTGTCGGCGCTGACCGCGTTACTAGTACTGGCGATGTTTGCAACAAAATTGGTACTTACCTTAAAGCGTTGGCTGCGTTTGATCAGAATATCCCTTTTTATGCCGCGGTGCCTTCGCCAACAATAGATTGGACTATGACGGACGGACTTAAGGATATAGAAATTGAGCAACGTAGCCCACGTGAGCTATCTTGGATTAACGGTATGCTTGCTAATGGAGAATTAGCCGAGGTAAATATACTGCCGCCTAATACTCTTGTTGCTAACCCGGCGTTTGATGTCACACCAGCAAGATTGGTGACTGGAATTATTACGGAGTTAGGTGTTTATACACCGGATAAACTTAAAACTATGCCATTCAATAATAGGCCAGGTTAAGCGATGACACACTCAAATCTAATGCAATCAGCACAAGCACTTCTAAAAACGAGCCAAGATTTAGTGCGCTTAGGATTAAATCAAGGTACATCAGGCAACGCCAGTGTGCGCTGTGATAATGAAGTTGGTAAAGCTGGCTTTTTAATCACGCCATCTGGTATCGCGGTAGAGGATATGACAGCCTCAGATATGGTGTGGATGGATTTTTCTGAGAATGTGCAGGGCAAGCAAACGCCATCATCGGAGTGGAGGTTTCATCTTGACCTACTAGCAAATAGTCCTCAGCTTAAGGCAGTTATTCATACACACAGTATGTTTGCTACCACTTTAAGTACTTTTCAAAAGGATATTCCAGCTTTTCATTACATGATTGCACTGGCCGGTGGTGATAGCATACGTTGCGCGCCTTATGCGCTATTCGGTAGCCAGCAACTTTCAGACTATGCCGTTGTGGCGATGAAAGACAGATATGCTTGTTTGTTGGCAAATCACGGTCTGATTGCGGTGGGTAAAAGCCTAGAACATGCTTTAAATATCACGCTAGAAGTTGAAACTTTGTGTGAACAATACGTGCGTGCATTGCAGGTGGGTAAGCCGCATATTTTAACTTCACATCAAATGCTGGAAGTGCAGGAAAAATTTAAAAATTACGGCTCATGGGCTAAAAAAACGCTAGACTAGAACGCTGAAATTTTTATTTTGCATAAGGTTTTGAGAGACCCCTGTTTTACGGTAAAATCTATACCCGTCTGCAATAAAATATAAGTGCCATACAATGACCAAATATGTATTCGTAACCGGCGGTGTAGTTTCCTCTCTTGGTAAAGGTATCGCAGCCGCCAGTCTTGGCGCAATTCTAGAGTCTCGTGGCATTAAAGTGACCATGCTGAAGCTAGATCCATACATTAACGTTGACCCCGGTACCATGTCTCCATTTCAACATGGTGAAGTGTTTGTGACCGATGATGGCGCTGAAACGGATCTTGACTTAGGTCACTACGAGCGCTTTATTAACCAGCGCATGGCCAAACGGAATAACTTCACAACCGGTCAGATTTACGAGACCGTCATTAAAAAAGAACGTCGCGGCGAGTATCTAGGCAAGACCGTTCAGGTGATACCACATATTACCGATGAAATAAAAGCGCACGTCAAACGCGGCGCTGAAGGTTCGGATGTTGCTATTGTTGAAGTTGGTGGCACGGTGGGCGATATTGAGTCATTACCGTTCCTAGAAGCAATACGTCAAATGGGTTTTGAAGAGGGCCGCAATAACGCTTGTTACATCCATTTAACCCTATTGCCTTGGATTCCAACCGCAGGTGAGCTTAAAACCAAGCCAACCCAACACTCAGTCAAAGAGTTGCGAGAAATTGGTATCCAACCAGACATTTTGCTATGTCGTGCCGATCGCAATATTCCAGATGAAGAGCGCAGAAAAATTGCGCTGTTTACTAATGTGATTCTGGAAGCCGTGATCAGCATGATTGATGCAGATTCTATTTATAAAATCCCTGGTTTCTTGCATGCGCAAATGCTAGATGAAATTGTTTGTCGCAAGTTGGAAATTACGGCCAAACCTGCAGACTTGTCGAGCTGGGAGAAAATTAGCTATGCTTTAGAGAATCCTAAGCACTTGGTTAATATTGCCTTTGTAGGAAAGTATATTGATTTGGCAGATTCCTACAAGTCGCTTACAGAAGCTTTGATACATGCTGGTATTCATACTGAGTCTAAAGTAAAAGTACATTACATAGACTCAGAAGAGATTGAAGTAAATGGCACCGTGGCACTACATAATATGGATGCAATTTTAGTCCCAGGCGGCTTTGGTAAGCGTGGTACTGAAGGTAAGATTGCTGCGATTGCATATGCGCGAAAAAATAAAATCCCTTACCTTGGCATTTGCTTAGGCATGCAGTTAGCGGTGATTGAGTTTGCGCGTAATGAAGCACACTTGAAAGACGCCAACAGTACAGAATTCAATCCTGACAGCCCGCATCAAGTTGTTGGATTAATTACTGAGTGGCAAGCCGCAGATGGAAAAGTAGAAACACGTAATGAAAATTCTGATCTTGGTGGAACGATGCGCCTTGGCGCACAAGCGTGCCCAATCGTTGCCAATACCTTAGCCGCGAGCATTTACGGTAATCAGGTTAATGAGCGTCACCGCCATCGTTATGAGGTGAACAATCACTACGTAGAACAACTTAAAGCCGCTGGCTTAGTTGTGTCAGCACGTACGCCGACCGAAGACCTATGTGAAATTATAGAGCTGCCACAAAATGTACACCCATGGTTCGTGGCTTGCCAGTTCCATCCGGAGTTCACTTCAAATCCACGAACAGGCCACCCATTATTTACCGCATTTGTAAATGCAGCTTTGCAGTACCAAGCTAAGCATTAGTCTTTTCAGAAGTGTTTAAGGCGATTACTGGCTAAAAAAGGAATTTGCAACATGAAATTATGTAACTTTGAAGTTGGCCTTGAGCACCCACTGTTCTTAATAGCGGGTCCTTGTGTCATTGAATCCCAACAAATGGCGATTGATACCGCCGGGCAGCTTAAGGAAATTGCCGCAGCTTTAGGCATACCATTTATTTATAAATCTTCTTACGATAAAGCCAATCGCAGTTCAAATAAGACTTTTCGTGGCTTTGGAATTAGCGAAGGTTTAAGAATTTTAGATGAAGTCCGTCGCCAAATTGGTGTGCCAATTCTGACTGATGTGCATACGGCAGAGCAAGTGTCAGAGGTGGCTAGTGTGGTTGATGTATTACAAACGCCTGCATTTTTATGCAGACAAACCGACTTTATTAATGCGGTTGCAACCTGTGGAAAACCGGTCAATATTAAAAAAGGCCAGTTTTTAGCCCCCCATGATATGCGTCAAGTGGTGCAAAAAGCCAAAGAGGCTAATGGCGGTGCCGATACTATTATGGTGTGTGAGCGTGGTGTTTCTTTTGGTTATAACACTTTGGTTTCAGATATGCGCGCCTTAGCGATTATGCGTGAAACCAATTGCCCCGTTGTATTTGACGCTACGCACTCAGTGCAACAGCCAGGTGGTCAAGGCGATAAAAGCGGCGGTCAACGTGAGCATGTCCCAGTCCTAGCCCGTGCAGCTGTGGCTGCCGGTATTGCGGGTATTTTTATGGAAACGCATCCTGATCCTGCGCAAGCTTTATCTGATGGCCCTAATGCGTGGCCATTACATAAAATGCGTGATCTGTTAGAAGTACTGGTAGATTTAGATCGAGTGGTTAAAAAAGCCGGCTTTATCGAATCAACGCTATAACAATAAAATAATTAGTTAATTGGAGGAGTAAGCTATGAGCGCTATTGTAGATATTATTGCCCGTGAAATTTTAGATTCACGTGGTAACCC
>CAIOPD010000010.1 GCA_903860085.1 uncultured Pseudomonadota bacterium | reverse complement strand
TACTACAAGTGGGAACAGTGGTTATTTACTGAGCTGTACAAAAAAGGTTTGATTTACAAAAAGACTTCCAGCGTCAACTGGGACCCAGTTGACGGCACGGTGCTTGCCAATGAGCAAGTTATTGATGGCCGCGGCTGGCGTAGTGGCGCCTTGGTAGAAAAGCGCGATATTCCACAGTATTTTATGAAAATTACAGCTTACGCTGAAGAACTTCTCAATGACTTAGACACACTCGATGGTTGGCCAGAGCAAGTCAAAACCATGCAACGCAACTGGATCGGCAAAAGCTATGGCTGCGAAGTGGAATTTCCTTTGACAGGCCAAGATGGCACAGTAAAAGTATACACCACGCGTCCTGACACACTAATGGGCGCGACCTATGTTGCCATTGCCGCTGAGCACGCATTGGCAACGTTAGCCGCGCAAAGCAATACTAAGCTAGCCGATTTTATAGCCGAATGTAAAAGGGGTAGCGTAGCTGAAGCTGACGTCGCCACTGCTGAGAAAAAAGGGATGGCAACTGGTTTGTTTGTGACACACCCACTAAATGCCGAGATATTGCCGGTATGGGTAGCAAACTATGTGCTTGCCAGCTATGGCGAAGGTGCTGTGATGGCCGTGCCAGCGCACGATGAGCGCGACTTTGAGTTTGCTAATAAATACAGCTTGCCAATTAAAGCCGTGATTGGGCTTAGCGACAACAACACATTACCGATGACTGAGCATGGCATTTTATTTAACTCAGATAAGTTTGATGGTTTGAATTTTGACCAAGCGACAGAAGCTATTTCTTCAGCTTTAAGCGCCATAGATCTTGGCAAAAAACGCACTCAGTACCGCTTACGTGATTGGGGAGTTTCACGCCAGCGCTACTGGGGTTGTCCTATCCCAATTATTCACTGTGCCAAATGCGGCGAAGTGCCAGTGCCTGCAACGCAATTGCCAGTGGTATTGCCTGTAGATGTTGTAATGGACGGGGTAGGTTCACCTATTAAAAAAGATCCCATGTTCTATGAAACTAGCTGCCCGACTTGTGGAGGCCAAGCTAAGCGTGAAACCGACACCTTAGACACCTTCTTTGAGTCATCTTGGTACTTTGCACGTTACGCCAGCTTTGATAGTAATACTGCGATGGTTGATGAACGCGCTAATTACTGGCTACCGGTAGATCAGTACGTCGGTGGTATTGAGCATGCGATTTTGCACTTACTCTATGCGCGCTTCTTTAATAAGCTGATGCGAGATGTCGGTTTAATAAAAAATGATGAACCATTCACCAACCTACTTACTCAGGGCATGGTACTTAAAGATGGCTCTAAAATGAGTAAATCAAAAGGCAATACTGTCGATCCACAGGCTTTGATTGATACTTACGGTGCCGATACAGCACGCTTATTCATGATGTTTGCCGCCCCACCAGAGCAAAGCTTGGAATGGGCCGATAGTGGTGTGGAAGGCGCAAACCGATTTTTACGGCGCGTGTGGAAAGCTTGTTATGACCATGTGACCATGGGCACGATAGAGGCTTACAGCGTCGGTGATCTAACGGCTGAGTTGAAAGCTATGCGATTGCAATTGCATTTAACTATCGACAAAGTTGCCGATGACTACGGACGCCGTCATAGCTTTAATACTGCGATTTCCTCGGTTATGGAACTGATGAATGCATTAGCTAAAATCGAAGGTATAGACACCATTACGCGTCAGGTGCGCCAAGAAGTGTTGCAAAATGCAGCGCTCTTATTGTCACCCATTGTGCCGCATATCTGCCAAGCGCTGTGGTCAGAATTATGCCCACAAAAACATATCTTGGATGCTGGATGGCCCGTTGCTGATCAAGCGGCTATGGTGCAGGATACCGTCGAGTACATGATACAAGTCAACGGCAAGCTACGCGGCAGTTTGGTGGTAGCCAAAACAGAATCCAAACAGGCCCTAGAAACAATAGTATTGCAACAACACTGCGTGCAAAAATATATAGAAGCCCCCGTGACTGTTCGTAAAATCATAGTGGTACCAAATAAACTTATTAATATTGTTGTGGGGTAAGTTATATGCATGCTCACTTAAAACCTTCATTGGGCTTATTTTTAGGCCTAAAAATATTGGGCCTAATACTCATTAGCAGCCTGTTGCTTTCAGCATGCGGATTTCAGTTGCGCGGAATGGCACAGCTTTCCTTTCAGAAGATTTTCATCCAAGGCAGCACGCTCAGCATGTCTAAAGACCTGAAAAAATCGTTAGAAACTAACGGTGTCAAAGTAGTGACTGATAGTGAAGACGCAGAGCTAATGCTTGAGTTCTTAACTGAAGAGACTGACAAGCGCATTTTATCTATTGGTGGTGATGGTAAAGTCAGTGAATACGCGCTGAGCTATCAGGTCAGTTTTAGAACACGAGCGGCTACAAATCCATTATGGGGGGAAGTGCAAACCGTCCAGGCTAGCCGTAATTTTTCATACAGCGATGCAAACTTGCTGGGCAAAGCCGATGAAGAGGTCATGTTAATGAGCGACATGCAAAAAGACGCAATGCGCGAGCTTTTGAGACGTCTAACAGCCATTAAACTCAACGCTAAATAATAGCAATGCGCTTAGCTCAAAATCAGTTGGAGTTGCACCTAAAGCAAGATCTGCAACCACTTTATGTTATGGTCGGTGACGAGCCTCTGGCGCAGCGAGAAAATTTGGATGCTATCCGAGCTGCGGCTCGCGCGCAGGGCTTTGATGAGCGCACAGCCTTAAGCGTAGAGCGTAACTTCAATTGGCCTCAAATTCAAATTTACGGTCAATCTATCTCACTATTTTCCAGTCGGCGTTTATTAGAAATTAGCATTCCTTCTGGGAAACCAGGCGTTGAAGGTGGCAAAGCACTTCAGAGTTTAGCCAATAAAGCTATGCCTGAAACCACCGTGATAATCATTCTGCCTGCATTAGAACGTGAAGCTAAAAATAGCGCCTGGTTTACCGCACTAGAAAAACAAGCAGTCACTATTAGCTTAGATGAGATAGCCCCATCGCAGCTACCGAAATGGATTGCAAATAGACTCGCTCAACAAGGTCAAAATACCAGCGCTGCCACCCTAGAATTTTTAGCACATCAGGTTGAAGGCAACTTACTTGCGGCTAACCAAGAGGTACAAAAGCTAGGTTTGCTCTACCCAAAAGGTGAATTAAGTGAGGCCTTTGTCCGCGAGGCTGTGCTTAACGTGTCTCGCTATGATGCGTTTCAGCTCGGTGAAGCGGTCCTAGCCGGCGATGCTGAACGCACTGTGAGGATCCTGCAAGGCTTGCAAGACGAAGGTGAAGCGGCCTTAGCAGTGATGAATCCGTTAATGTGGGTATTGCGTCCATTAGTACGCATTAAACAAGCTGAAATGCGAGGAGAAAATATAGTCAATGCCATGACCAATGCTCGCATTTATGGCGATAAGCAATCTTTAGTTAAGCGTGCTTTAGCTAGACTTAGCTTACGCCAATTGGAAGCTGCGCTACAAAAATTAGCTGATATCGACAAAACCGCCAAAGGCGTATTAATCGGTGATGCATGGCTGGAAATTTCTAGGTTATGTTTTGGTCTTGCTAGAGTGCGCAGCCGCTAGGTTCTGACACTCAGGCATTACCTAATACCAGAAAAGCGTATAATCAAACCCACTTAAATTAGATGATGGCACATGCTGTGAACATTAAAGACTACATGCAAAACATCGGCATTGAAGCGCGCAAAGCTTCACGCCTAATGGCGAGCGCCGACACCAATCAAAAAAATATTGCCCTGAAAGCAATAGCCAATGCTATTTTGCGCGAAAGTAGTGCCTTACTCGCTGCCAATCAGCAGGATTTAGATGCGGCTAAAGCGAATGGCCTAGACAGCGCCATGCTTGACCGCTTAACCCTGACTGAAAAATCTATATCCAGCATGGTTGAAGGCTTGACGCAAATTGCCAACCTCGCTGATCCAATTGGTGAAATGAGCGATTTTAAATATATGCCGAGTGGTATCCAAGTGGGGAAAATGCGAGTCCCTCTAGGCGTAATTGGCATCATTTATGAAGCCAGACCTAATGTCACGGTTGATGCGGCAGGTCTTTGTATTAAATCCGGCAACGCTGCCATTTTGCGCGGTGGTAGTGAAGCTTTACATTGCAATCAAGCCTTGGCAAAACTGGTTCAAGAAGGCCTAGCTGTGGCCAACTTGCCTGCCACTGGGGTACAGGTGATAGAAACCACTGATCGCGCTGCAGTAGGTGAATTAATCACCATGAAAGCTTATGTAGATGTAATTGTGCCACGTGGTGGCAAAGGGCTGATTGAACGTGTGTCGAACGAAGCTCGTATTCCAGTTATTAAGCATTTGGATGGCAACTGCCATGTTTATGTAGATGACGATGCCGATTTTGACAAAGCACTGCGTATCGTAGAAAACAGCAAAACGCAAAGGCTAGGGACCTGCAATACTGCAGAGTCGTTATTAATTGCCCGTTCGGTAGCTGGCACTATGCTGCCGAAAATAGCTGATATGTTAAGCGCCAATGGTATAGAAATTCGTGGATGCGCCGAAACTTGCGCCCTAGTGAAGCAAGCCAAAGTTGCCACAAACGAAGATTTTTATACCGAATATTTGGCGGCGATTATTTCGTGCAAAGTGGTAGAAAACCTGGATGAAGCTATTGCTCATATAAACACACATTCATCACAACATACAGAATCCATAGTCACTGAAAACTATACCAAAGCGCGTCGTTTTCTGCGCGAGGTTGATTCAAGTAGCGTTATGGTCAATGCTTCTACTCGATTTGCCGATGGCTTTGAGTATGGTTTAGGTGCTGAGATTGGTATTTCTACCGATAAACTACATGCACGTGGCCCAGTAGGATTAGAAGGCCTCACTTCACTAAAATATATCGTGCTAGGCGATGGCCAAGTTCGAGCTTAGTAGTTCAACATGCAAGCAGGTAGCGCAACTTATTCAAAAAAGACAGTGATCGGCCTCTCCGGAGGGACTTTTGATCCCATACATTTTGGACATTTGCGTATGGCGCAAGAGTTAGCAGACAACCTTCATCTCAGCGCCGTACGTTTTATCCCCGCCGCGCAACCACCGCATAAGTCTACGCCGGAAGTCAGTGCAAAACATCGCGCTGCTATGGTGCGCTTAGGTATAGCCGGCAATTCCCTTTTTAGCTGTGATGACCGTGAGCTTAATAGGGAAGGTGCTTCTTATACGATTGACACCCTACTAAGCTTACGTGATGAATTGGGCGCGGATATTAGCTTGGTCTTACTGATTGGCAGCGATGCATTTACAAAGTTTGACACATGGCATCGCTGGCAAGAAATAATTCAGCTTTGCCATATTGCATTGGTGCAAAGGCCTATGGTTGAAAAGCAAGAACCCCTTTCCAAATCATTGCAGAATTTTTTACAGTCACACTATACCGAGAATGCTGAAGATTTACATAGCAAATCTGCCGGGTTTGTTACGATGCAAACAGTCACCGCACTAGACATTTCATCTACTTCAATCCGAAGCAACCTACAAAAACAACATTCTGCAAAATATTTATTGCCTGATAGTATTCTTGAGTATATCCGCACCTACCAACTCTACACAAAATAAAGGAGCCTTTGATGCTAAAACGTAATATCACTTTATTTTTGATTAGCCTTACCCTGTCAATCAGCGCCTGCGGCATCAATCCGGTTACTAAAAAAAGAGAATTTCAAGTTGTCTCTGAAGCGCAAGAAATCTCCATAGGCACGAAAAATTACTCCCCTGCACGTCAATCCCAAGGTGGGGACTACACACTAGACCCAGAACTGACTGCTTATGTTCAAAGCATCGGCAATAAACTTGCGGCTGTTTCTGATCGTAAATTACCTTATGAATTTACGATTATTAATGACTCTGTACCAAATGCTTGGGCAATGCCAGGCGGTAAAATCGCATTTAATCGCGGGTTACTTTATGAGCTTAATAATGAAGCTGAACTGGCTGCGGTCATGGGTCATGAAATGGTTCACGCTGCAGCACGCCATGGTGCACAAGGAATGGAACGTGGCATCTTAATGCAGGGCGCTATGATTGCAGTAGGTTTGGCGAGTAAAGATACAAACTATTCCAACTTGATTGTCGGTGGCGCGCAACTTGGAGCAAAACTAGCCACCAGTAAATATGGATGAGATGCAGAAAGTGAAGCCGATTTATACGGCATGCGTTATATGAAAAAAGCTGGCTATGATCCTACATCGGCGGTGACCTTACAAGAAACTTTTGTACGCTTAAGTAAAGATCAAAAAAGTAGCTTTATAGATGGCTTATTTGCTAGTCATCCGCCATCAATGGAACGTGTCAATGCAAATAAAGCCACACTATCCGAAATAGGTGCGGGTGGCGAGTTAGGTAAAGAGGTCTATGCTCAAAAAATAGCCAAACTTAAGGCAACTCAAAGCGCTTACAAAGCTTATGATAATGGCGTAAAAGCTCTGTCTGAGAAAAGTTTCGACAAAGCAACAACGCTGGCAAAACAAGCTGTCGCTATAGAACCGCGTGAAGCGCGCTTTCAGGAATTGCTAGGCGACATTGCCTTGGCTCAGAAAAAATCCGCTGTTGCTATAACCCATTACGACAAAGCCATACAATTGCAACCCAACTATTTTAAGCCACACGTTCAAGCTGGCGTAGCCTTGTTTAATTTAGGACGTAAGGCAGAGGCTGAGCGGTATTTGGAAGAAGGTAACGCACTACTACCGACAGCACCTAGCCACTATTTACTTGGAAAAATGGCAGAAGAGCGTGGCGATCTAAAGATGGCACTCGAAAATTTTTCAATTGCAGCAGACTCCAATTCCGATATTGGTCGGCAGTCGAGTGCGGAATATGTGCGCTTAGATTTACCGTTGCACCCTTCCCAGCATTTGCAAGCCAGCACACAAACAGATAACTATGGAAATCTGTATGCAGTGGTCTCGAACCCGACAGCAGTCGCCATTGGACGCGTACAGATCAAGGTGGTGCAACTTGATGCCAATACCGGACGTGTCGTGGGGGAAAGTCAGCCATTGTTCATCTTAGGAATAGATTCAGGCAAGCGCGCAGAAGTGATAGTTCCTGATGTACGCCTTCATTCATCAAAAGAACTGCAATCATATAAAGTATTGGTAGAAAGTGTAGTGTTAGGGCGCTAGCACTTAGCTTATTATAATGTCATGCGAAGCTCGCCCTGCCAAGCCACCACACCTATACATGGGGCATCTATTCGCTGCGTCAACGAGTCTAAATTCTGATCAAAATAAAGCGACTGGGGGTCTATCTGATTGGCTATCCAACCCGCCAACTTTAAACCATGTTGTTCAAGAGCGGCGACCGTAAGCAGAGCATGATTAATACAGCCTAACCGCATCCCCACCACTAAAATAATGGGTAGATTAAGTGCTTGGGCAACATCAGCCAACGTTTGTTTTTGATTGACTGGAACGAACAGGCCACCAACACCTTCTACAATCACTACCTCAGCTAACTTAGTGAGTTGTTGATATGCATCCGTAATCACCGCCACATCCATGTCTACGCCTATTTGCTCGGCGGCTATATGTGGCGCAATAGCAGGGGCAAAACGATAGGGGCTTATGAGATTAAGTGGCGCCTCTACATTGCTCGCGCTGCTTAAAGCCAAAATATCTGAATTGGAAAGTGCTGAGTCAAAAATTGAACTGACTTCACAGCCAGAGGCAATCGGCTTCATGCCTACTGCTTTAAAACCTAGCCGCACAAAATGTTTCAACAATGCGCTGGCAATATAGGTTTTACCTACATCAGTATCAGTACCAATCACAAAATAGGAGCTAGACAACTGCATTATGTATCTAAGTTCTACTTTTAAATGTCACTGGTGAAACACCAGCATCAAACTTTGGTTTATCTTGCGAGCGCCATGCGTGCCCATATACCACCTCAAAAGTGGCAGGTAATTTACCGCCATCTTGTTTAGTACCCAGCCTAAATTGTTCATAGCTCGTGGCTAACTTTTGCAAAAAACCACGGCCGAGTAAACCACGAGCACGGCCTGCAGTGGCATTATGTGCACCAATACTTTTAAGATCACGCATTACGCTTTGCACATCATCGTAGGTTAAGGTAAAGCGTTCTACATCAAGCACAGGTGCACTAAACCCAGCGCGCACCAAAGCATCACCTATATCGTGCATATCAATAAAACGACTGACACTGGTAAAGGGCGTGTTGGCAGCCTCATTACTTGCGATTCTTAGTTCACGCAATGTGTCAGGACCAAAGGTACTGAACATAAGTAACCCTTCAGGTTGCAAAACACGGTGAAACTCCTGAAAAGCTGCATCTAGATCGTTACACCACTGTATAGCAAGGTTAGACCACAGTAAGCCTACGCTAGCATCTTTTAATGGAATAGACTCAATATCCGCGCACAACAGGAATTGTTTTGAACTACCGCATAACAATTTTAGACGCTGCCATACGCCAGTTTTGCGTGTTTTTTGTAACATAGGCTGCGCAAAATCTAGGGATATCACTTGTGCGTTTTTAAAGCGAAGTTGCAAAGCATGGCTAGCAGCACCGGTGCCACAACCCGCGTCTAATATTACGGCCGGTTTTAATTTAACCAAATTCAGTCGGCTGAACATTTCCGTGCGCACTTGCTTTTGCAACACTGCTGCTGCGTCATAAGTAAGTGCAGCCTTTCCAAACGAGGACCGCACCCGCGCTTTGTCCATGCGATAAACATCGTCGGTAAGCATTACAAGCTAGTAGGTTCTAAAAACTGTGTCAGCGCATCAATAAATTGTGCTTGATGAGACAAAAATGGCGCATGTGACGCACCAGCAACTACACGCAGATAACCCATTGGCAAGTGTTGCATCATCCAATGCGCAGCTTGAACAGGCGCTAGTGTATCTCGGTCACCATGAATCAGAAGCGCTGGCTTACGCAGATACTCAATTTCAGAACGCAAATCTGTTTCCAGTAATATCTGTAGTGCTTTTTGTAAAACTTGGGTGCTAGGAATCGGACGCTCGGCAAATTTATTACGTAATAACTTCACTGTAGATCTAGCATCGTCAGCACCCATACATTGCAGGGTTAAAAACTGGGTCATGGTTTTTTGGTAGTCTGCATTGACGCTGTAGGCAAAACTACTGAACACATCTCCGGACATACCAAACTGCCAATCAGGCTTATTCACAAAGCTTGGAGTAGCACCGACCAGAACGAGCCTGCGTACCATGTCTGGATAATCTAGAGCAATACGCATCGCCACCTGACCGCCTAAAGACCATCCGACTATATCTGCATTAGGGGGAAGAATTTCGGCAATATTTTCTGCTGTCGCATGTAAATGATATGGTTCAATAGGCCGACTTAAACCCATCCCAGGTAAATCTACCAAATGAAGGGTAAACACCTTACTCAGCTTTTTAATCACTGGTTGCCAAACCGCACTATGCATCCCCCAACCGTGGATTAGCACTAAGTTTGGGCCGTTGCCTATGACTTCGATATGCGTATTGTTCATAATATGGTTTCTGCTTGATGCAACACTTTAATTAGTTTCTTAATATCTTCAATACTATGCGCCGCCGATAGTGAAATGCGCAACCTTGAAGTACCAACAGGGACGGTGGGTGGACGAATTGCTGGCACCAAAACTCCACAGCTTTGTAAATACTCACTTAACGCTAATGCCTCATGATTTCCGCCAACAACCAAGGGTTGTACAGCAGTATCAGATGGCATCAGTTGCCATTTTCTACAGTTTAGATTGTCTTTTAAATAAGCAATCAGAGTGCGTAAATGCGAACGTAAATGGTCTCCCTGCTCAATTAGATTAACAGAAGCACTTAATGTAGCCGACAGCGCAGGGGGCGCAGGAGTTGAATAGACATAGCTATTCGCTTTTTGAATTAAATAATCAATCACCACTTGCTCACCAGCAACAAATGCGCCAGCCACTCCCGCGGCTTTACCCAAGGTGGCCATCATAATAATCCGTGGCGACTTCAGTTTAAAATGATTCAGCGTGCCTTGACCATGCTCACCTAAAACACCAAAACCATGTGCATCATCCACATACAAATAAGCATCATACTTTTCACATAACGATAAATATTCCGGCAACGGTGCCATATCGCCATCCATACTAAATACCGCGTCAGCAGCAATTAACTTATGCTTCGCAGTGCTAGTTTTAAGTAGTGCTTCTAGTGCTGTGACATCATTATGTGGAAATCGATGAAATGCGGCGCGTGATAAAAATGCGCCATCATTTAAACAAGCATGATTCAGCTTGTCGGCGAATACCGCATCATTGCGTCCCATCAACGCACTAATCACGCCAATGTTGGCCATATAGCCAGTAGAAAACAATAAGGCCGCTGGCATTTGCACAAATTTTGCCAACTGCTTTTCTAGATTATCGTGATAACGATGATGGCCAGTAATAAGATTGGAAGCGCCACTGCCTACGCCTGAGGCCTGAGCCGCAGACTGCATAGTAG
>CAIOPD010000009.1 GCA_903860085.1 uncultured Pseudomonadota bacterium | reverse complement strand
TGAATTTAATCTCTCTGGGGTGAAAGTCTATCTATCCCCAATCCTGGATTTATATAACGCTGAAATCATCTCGTATGAAGTCACTAATCGGCCACAATATCTACTGGTTGGTAATATGTTAAGCAAAGCGATCGCTAAGCTGGGTGAGAATGAAAGACCTATGATTCATTCTGATCAAGGCTGGCAATACCAGATGCAACAGTATCAACAAGCACTGAAATCTAGAGGGTTAATGCAAAGCATGTCGAGGAAAGGTAATTGCTTGGATAACGCTGCTATGGAAAGCTTCTTTGGGGTGCTTAAATCAGAATTCTTTTACCCTAAGAAGTTTGTAGATGTGGCTACCTTCATTAAAGAGCTCAAAGAATATATTTGGTATTACAATCACGAAAGGATTAAGACGAAATTAAAAGGACTGAGTCCTGTGGAATACAGAAATCAGTCCTTATCTTTTAACCCAAATTAAAAGTCCAACATTTGGGGGTCAGTTCAAATGCGCCTTTTTTATTGGTTTTATGGGATATCTGGACCGTGATTTTGATATGGGGAGTGGCTAAAAATATTAAATAAACAGATTTACATCAGACTCACCAGCAAACTCAAAAAAGCTGGCCGCACCAGCAAACTCAATACCCTCAATAAAGTCTGCGGGCTTGAAATCAAACAGGTCCACCGTCATTTGGCAGGCAATAAATTTAACACCACTTTCCAAGCAAGCATTGCGAAGGTCTTCAATACTCGCCACACCTTTATCAGCAATTTTTTGCTTCATCATCATGGTTGCGATGCTCTCCATGCCAGGTAGCATTTGCACGAAATTGGGCAGAGGCAATGGCATAGGCATTGCGGGATTACCTAGCGGTGAAACCTTTAAATCACTCAGGTCTTTTTTTAGTAAAGTTAAGCCGTAAAAGGTGAAAAATATACTCACTTCATAATCCAACGCCGCCGCGGTTGAAGCCAAAATAAACGGAGGATAAGCCCAGTCTAGCGTGCCTTTTGATGCGATGAGCGCCAATTTTTTAGCCATGATTTTTTACCTGCGAAGGTTAGTCTGTACGCTTTTTAATATAAAAAGTGAAGGTTTTTCCATCTTGATTGAGTTGCAAAAGGGTGTGTCCAGTTTGCGCACAAAATGCATTAAAATCTTTTACCGAGCCAGGGTCTGTAGCGATAATTTTTAATACTTGTGCCGCTTCAAGTTCACTTAAGCCTTTTTTGCATCGCAAAATGGGTAAGGGGCAATTCAGACCAGAGGCATCCACCTCTTTAGTAAATTCCATTACTTATGCTTTCCTTCAGCCATCGGCACAAAAGGCTGACCAGCCCTTGCCCAAGCCAGCACACCACCCACTAAATTAGAAGGATGTTTGCAACCCTTACTAGCAGCAAATGCTGCCGCATGTGCCGAGCGTACGCCACTATGGCAATAAAATACCACATTGTCAGCCTTAGCTATTTCATCGTATTGCAAAGGCAATAAAGCTAGTGGGATATGAATTGCGCCTGCAATAACGCCACGCGCGACTTCATCTGCATTGCGCACATCCACCAGAACTATCGTTTCTTTGGCCATTTTCTTTACTAAATCATTCACATCAATATCACTGTAAGTGCTCATTAAACTATGCCTCAATTAACCAGTACAAATCATAACAAGGATGGGCGGATATCGCACTATAAAGCAAGAAAGAGAGGAGTCATGCCGCATTAATAGACGCGCTATTTATTCGTTGATGGTAAGCGTTAAATTAGAAAAATTAGCTGCGGTAAGGCTTCAGCATCGCACCAGACGATGGCATTTTGCCCATGCAGCTTGCCTAGCGCCTTGGCCGCCTCTAAGCTAATCCCTAACACTAATACACTTTCTTCCCCTGGCCATTCACTTTCTGGGCACTGGCCAACGCCTGCTATAAACTTCAAGCTACGTTGTTGAATTTCCGTGATTAACTTTGTGTTTCTTAGCTTATTTTCTTGTTCACTCAGTGCTTGGCTATGGGGGTTGTATGCCGTGATGAAGCCCGCTGACTTTATGTGCGCTGATAGATAAAGCGATTTAAGTGGTTGGCTAGCTACCCCTATGTTGAGCGTGAATGGCTCAGATGCATACACATGGTAATTCGCAGACTGGTAGGACTCGATTAAGCTGGAATCTATTGTTGTTTGATTAAGCATAATTCATTAGGTTACATTTATCTCAATAAGTTGCTATTGCAGTTGGAAGTAATAGTTATATTCTGCTCTTGCCAGGTCAATACACAACAACGTAGGCGTAAAAAAAGCCCACATTGCTGTGAGCTAAATTTTATTGGTGGCCGAGACTGGAATCGAACCAGTGACACGCGGATTTTCAACGATTAAGTGATTGTTTTTAAACAGTATTTTCATTGGCTTAATTCTACCAGATCTTAATTGTGGCATGCGCAGCGAATTAAATGGCATGCTCTGGTGACACTCGGCGGTCATCTTTCGTCGACAGAAGACTACCTGAGTTTGACTACTAAATTAGGCATCGAACTAACTTACATAAGCGTCGTGTTACGCGACGCTTAATGCATTTAACTTAGGCTACAGGCTCTAACTGAATAGCCTAATAGCAGACATTGGCTTTCTTCACTTCCGGTCGAGGCTGTGTCAAAACGTCAATAAATTACATGTAAAATAGACTGATAATGTCTATCATGTTAAAATATAACCTATTGATTACATTGTTTTTATTTAAATATGAAGCGATTTATCC
>CAIOPD010000008.1 GCA_903860085.1 uncultured Pseudomonadota bacterium | reverse complement strand
AGCACAGCTGTATAGCAACAGTGATTAAAATCAGTATAGGCGGTTAGCTCAGTTGGTTAGAGCGCTTGGTCGACATCCAAGAGGTCAGCAGTTCGAGTCTGCTACTGCCTACCACTTGAAAAAGTGGCTACACATGATAGTAATCTCCTTACCGAACATTAAAGCCAAAGCCGTTAAAGTTAACGGCTTTTATTATTTAAGATGGAAACTATATGCCAGTAATTCGCTTACCTGATGGCTCTGAACGAAGCTTTGACGCTCCTGTAACGGTTGCAGAAGTGGCGATGAATATTGGTGCTGGCTTGGCTAAGGCTGCGCTAGCGGGCAAAGTCAATGGCAATCTAGTTGATACCTCTTATTTGATCCGTGAAGATGTAGAACTTGCGATTATTACGGATAAAAATCCTGAAGGCCTAGATGTTATACGCCATTCAGCTGCACATTTGCTCGCGTACGCAGTTAAAGAACTTTTCCCTGATGCGCAAGTGACCATTGGTCCTGTGATTGAAAATGGTTTCTTTTACGACTTTTCTTATAAGCGTGCGTTTACCCCTGAAGATCTAATTGCAATTGAAAAGAAAATGTCTGAGCTGGCAAAGAGGGATGAGCTAGTAACGCGTAAGGTATTGCCACGAGATGAAGCTGTGGCTTACTTTAATTCTATCGGCGAGTTATATAAAGCTGAAATCATTGGTAGCATTCCTGCGGGTGAAGATGTTTCGCTATATACCGAGGGTAGCTTTACCGACTTATGTCGTGGTCCGCATGTGCCTAACACGGGCAAATTAAAAGCTTTTAAATTAATGAAGTTGGCTGGTGCGTACTGGCGTGGTGACAGCAATAACGAAATGCTACAGCGCGTGTACGGCACTGCTTGGCGCAATAAAGAAGAGTTAGAAGCCTATCTATTCCAGTTGGAAGAAGCTGAAAAACGTGATCATCGTAAATTAGGCAAGCAACTAGACTACTTCCATATGCAAGACGATGCGCCAGGGATGGTATTTTGGCATCCTCGTGGTTGGAGCATTTGGCAAGAGGTTGAGCAGTACATGCGTCAAATGTTTCGTGACTACGATTATCAAGAAGTGCGCACGCCTACCGTCATGGATAAGACGCTGTGGGAAAAGTCAGGTCACTGGCAAAATTACCGCGACAATATGTTTGTTACTGCTTCAGAAAGTCGTGATTATGCAGTGAAGCCGATGAACTGCCCAGGCCATGTACAAATCTTTAATAGTGGTTTGCATAGTTACCGCGATTTGCCATTGCGTTTGGCGGAGTTTGGATCATGCCATCGTAATGAACCGTCAGGTTCTTTGCATGGATTGATGCGTGTACGTGGGTTTACCCAAGATGATGCGCATATTTTTTGTACTGAAGCACAGATTGAGTCTGAAGTAGCTGACTTTATTAAGATGTTATATAAAGCTTACGGTGACTTTGGATTTACAGAAGTATTGGTTAAGCTTTCAACGCGCCCTGAAAAGCGTGTAGGCGCGGATGAAACCTGGGATAAAGCCGAAGCTTCATTAGCTAATGCGCTGAATCAAAATAATCTAGCATTTGATTTGCAGCCTGGAGAGGGTGCTTTTTACGGCCCAAAAATTGAATTTACACTAAAAGACAGCTTAGGTCGTCTATGGCAGTGTGGCACGATCCAATTAGACTTTAACCTGCCTGAGCGTTTGGATGCTGAGTATGTTGCTGAAGATAATACACGTCAGCGCCCAGTGATGTTGCATCGCGCCATTGTGGGTTCTATGGAACGGTTTATCGGCATTTTGATTGAGAACTATGCCGGTGCTATGCCGTTATGGTTAGCGCCAGTGCAAGTGATGGTGCTCAATATTTCAGAAAGTCAGTCAGATTATGTGCGGCAAGTAGTTGAAATGCTGAAGAAATCTGGCATTAGATGTGAATTTGACTTGAGAAATGAGAAGATTACCTATAAAATACGCGAACATAGCATGCAGAAGTTACCTTACTTGCTGGTTGCAGGTGAGCGTGAAATGCTGGCAGGACATGTAGCCGTGCGTACCCGAACAGGTGAAGACCTAGGCTCTATGCCGATAAGCGACTTAATTGACCGCTTAAAAGCAGAAGTTGAAGCGAAAGCTTAAGCTTAATTAGAGGCTCAAAATTTCAGGTGCACGGCTTAACTATTTGGAGAATTTGATATAGCACAAGACAAAGAAACGCGAATTAACGGTGACATTACTGGTACCGAAGTTCGTTTGGTGGGTGTAGAGGGTGAACCGTTAGGGATTATGTCGCTAACGGAGGCATTTGCAAAAGCAGAAGAAGCAGACACTGATTTAGTGGAAATTGCGCCTAACGCTGTACCGCCAGTTTGTAGGCTATTGGATTACGGCAAGTTTAAATATGCCGAAAGCAAAAAACAGCACGAAGTTAAGCTGAAGCAAAAGCAAGTTGTGGTTAAAGAGATTAAGTTTCGCCCAGGTACAGATGACGGCGATTACGCAATTAAAGTGCGTAACATTATTCGATTTATTCAAGACGGCGATAAAGCTAAGATTACTTTACGTTTTAGAGGTCGCGAGATTACTCACCAAGAATTTGGTTTGGCTTTATTAAGACGTGTTGAAGCAGATTTAAAAGAATACGCAGTCGTTGAGCAGTTTCCGAAAATGGAAGGCCGCCAAATGGTAATGGTGCTTGGACCACCTAAAAAGAATTAAGTAGCTGTAATCAGTTGCCAAATGAAGTAGTCAGTGTAATAGCAAGGTAGTGGTAGTGAAATTCCGAGTGATACGGCTTAACGGCATGCCTAAGCACTCATAACTAAGTTCAAGGAGAACAAAATGCCAAAAATGAAAACCAAGAGTGGTGCTAAAAAGCGCTTCAAGTTCTTGGGTAATGGTAAAGTGAAACGTACGCATTCACATTTACGCCATATCCTCACTAAAAAGACCACCAAGCAAAAGCGTAAATTACGCGGCACGGCGATCATCTCACCAACTGATGTCAAGCGCGTTCGCGCTATGATGCCAACACGATAAGGAGACCGATATGCCTAGAGTAAAACGTGGTGTCATTGCTCGCGCTAGACACAAAAAAGTATTAAAAGCCGCTAAGGGTTACCGCGGTCGTCGTAAAAACGTTTATCGCGTTGCTAAGCAAGCGGTAATGAAGGCTGGTCAATACGCTTACCGTGATCGCCGTCAAAAGAAACGTCAATTCCGTACATTATGGATTGCACGTATTAATGCGGGCGCTCGTGAGTGTGGTTTGACTTATAGCCGCTTCATGCATGGCTTGAAAAAAGCAGCGATTGAAGTTGATCGTAAAGTATTAGCTGATTTAGCAGTATTTGATAAAGTAGCATTTGCACAATTTGTTGAAATGTCAAAAACAGCTTTAGCCGCTTAATTGCTTGAAAAATAAAAAAAGAGGCTTCGGCCTCTTTTTTTTATAGTAAAATCAATACATTATAAAATTTAACGCATTCAAATTGGTGCTGTAAATAAAATCAAAATAGATTAAAGACGATCAATCACATGTCAGACTTAACGCACTTAATACCAGCTGCTATAGAAGATTTTGCTAATAGCGCAACGATGAACGATTTGGAAGTGGCCAAAGCCAAGTATTTAGGAAAAACTGGCGCACTGACTGATGCGTTAAAGGGCTTGGGCAAGCTTAGCAACGAAGATCGTCCAGCTGCAGGCGCTGCCATTAATGTGGTAAAACAAGCTGTAGAGGGTGCGTTAACAGAGCGTCGTGAGGCATTGTTGAATGCCGAGCAAGCTAAGCAATTAGCACAAGAGTCTATCGACGTCACTTTGCCAGCGCGCGCGCAATCACTTGGCGGTTTGCATCCGGTCACACTTACCTTACAACGTATAGAGCAGTTATTTCACTCCATCGGGTTTGAAGTAGCGACTGGACCAGAAATCGAAACAGATTTTTATAACTTTACTGCGTTGAATATTCCTGAAGATCATCCTGCGCGTGCCATGCATGACACTTTCTATATAGATGAAGCCAATGTGCTACGCACCCACACTTCACCAGTGCAAGTGCGCTACATGGAAAATGCACTAAAGAATAATAAAACGCCCCCACTTAAAATCATTGCGCCAGGCCGAGTTTACCGTGTAGATTCTGATGCCACTCATTCCCCAATGTTTCATCAGGTGGAAGGTTTATGGGTAGATGAAGATATTAGCTTTGCCAACCTAAAAGGCGTGGTGCAAGACTTCTTGCAAAAATTCTTTGAGCGTGATGACTTGGTTGTGCGTTTCCGCCCTTCATTTTTCCCATTTACTGAACCTTCAGCTGAGATGGATATGAGCTGGAATGGTGGCTGGTTAGAGATTGGTGGTTGCGGTATGGTGCATCCAGAAGTATTTAAACACGTGAATGTTGATCATGAAAAGTACCGTGGTTTTGCATTTGGCTTAGGCGTAGAGCGCCTGACGATGTTGCGCTATGGCGTCAATGATTTACGCCATTTCTTCAATAATGATTTACGTTTTTTGAGCCAGTTTAGATAGTTCTCACACACAATATTGCCATTAAATTAAATTAATCTAAGGTCATCCCCGCATTATGCAGTTTTCAGAAAATTGGTTACGTAGCTTAGTAAACACTGACTTAGATAGTCAGGCTTTAAATCATGCCTTGACCATGGCTGGTCTTGAGGTAGAGGAAATGCAGCCGGTAGCTGCTGCCTTTACTAAAGTGGTTGTCGGTAAAATACTGACTGCCAGTAAACATCCGGATGCGGATCGCCTACAAATTTGTACCGTAGATGTAGGTAATATTGTGAATGGTGTATCTGTGCCCTTGCAAATCGTTTGTGGTGCCACGAATGCGCGTCCAGGTTTGTTAGCGCCATGCGCAATGGTGGGTGCAGAACTTCCAGGTTTCTCTATTAAAGAAGCCAAAGTGCGCGGTGTTGAGTCTTTTGGCATGATGTGCTCATCCAAGGAGCTAGGCCTAAGTGCTGAAGCTACCGGATTGTTGGAATTAGACGCTAATGCTTTGGTTGGACAAGATATCCGTCAGTATTTAGATTTAGATGATCATCTATTTACGTTAAAACTAACCCCTAATCGTAGTGATTGCTTAAGTATTACAGGGATTGCGCGTGATGTTGCCGCCATTACTGGCGCAACTACGCATTTTGATGCGATTGAGATGGTTGATGCTGAAACTCAGGACGCAATGACGGTTGTTGTAGGTCAGACAACAGCATGTCCGCGCTATTGTGGACGCTTGGTGACAGGTATTAATGCCAAAGCAGTAACCCCTGAATGGATGGTTAAACGCCTAGAGCGAAGCGGTACGCGAAGCATCAGTGCAGTGGTGGATATTACCAATTACGTACTATTGCAATTAGGCCAACCGATGCATGCGTTTGATGCAACTAAATTAAGTGGCGATATTGAGGTACGTTTTGCCAATGCCAATGAAAGTTTACTGTTACTCAATGATCAGGACTTAGCTCTTAAGGCTGATGACTTAGTGATCGCAGACGCGCAGGGCGCCCTAGCGCTAGCGGGTATTATGGGTGGAAAAGCCAGCGCGGTCAGCGATGAAACTTCGCAAGTATTTTTAGAAAGTGCATTTTTCCCTCCAGCGGTCATTGCTGGTAAAGCGCGCAGAATAGGGCTAAGTACAGACTCCTCTTATCGGTTTGAGCGCGGTGTTGATTTTGGTAATACGCGCAACGCGCTTGAGTATGCTACCACCCTCATTAAACAAATTTGTGGTGGCCAAGCTGGCCCCGTGACGGAAGTGATCTCTACACTACCCCTACGTACGCCAGTAAAATTAAGGTTATCGCGCTTAGTGTCTGTGCTCGGCATTCCTTTAATGCAAGCTGATGTAGCTAAAATTTTAACGCAACTTGATTTTGCTTACACACTATCAGATGATGTATTTACAGTATCGCCGCCAAGCTATCGCTTTGATATTAGTATTGAAGAAGACTTAATCGAAGAAGTAGCACGTTTACATGGCTATGACCATATCCCAGCCATTCCACCTGTTGCATGTTTGGATATGTTGCCAGCACCAGAAACACGCGTACATCTAAATAAGCTGAGTGACTCTTTAGTTGCTACGGGCTATCAAGAGGTTGTGAATTACAGTTTTGTTGATGAAAGTTGGGAGCGTGATTTATTGGGTAATGCCAACCCCATTAAACTTAAAAACCCTATTGCAAGCAACTTAAGCGTAATGCGCACAAGTTTATGGGGTGGATTGTTAGATACTTTAACTTATAACCTGAATCGCAAACAAGACCGCGCCTTTTTGTTTGAAGTAGGCGCTGTTTATCATAAGATAGACGCTACCTATGTTGAAGAAACGCGCATTTCTGGCCTAGCTTACGGCAGTACTATGCCAGAGCAATGGGGTGTAACCAGTGCTGATATAGATTTCTTTGAAGTGAAAGCGCATGTAGAAGCATTGCTGGGTTCAGGTTCAGAAGTTTCCTATGAAAAGGCCGAACACACAACCTTGCATCCAGGCCAATCAGCCCGTATTTTACTTAATGGAAAAGCCATCGGTTGGTTAGGTAAGTTACATCCAAAGTGGCAGCAACATTACAGCTTAAGTAAGAGCACTTTCCTATTTGAGTTAAGCACAGAAGCTATATTGGCTCGAAAGTTGCCAGCTTATCAAGAAGTATCTAAATTGTTACCGGTGCGTCGAGATTTAGCGGTAGTATTAGATGAAAATATTGCAGTTGATGCGGTACTATGCACGATTAAATCAGCCAATATTCCGCTTATTACTGAGGTTGCCTTATTCGATTTGTATCAAGGTCCAGGTGTCCCTGAAAACAAAAAAAGCCTTGCATTATCAGTACTTATGCACGATACTCAAAAATCTTTGACAGATAGCGACAGTGATACAGCTATCTCAAACCTACTACAATTAATGCAAAATAAATTCGGTGCAACACTTCGAAACTAAGCATTAAACGATAGGGTGAGTTTTTCCGAATTTACGTCAATTACGTTGATTAAAACAAGCTTTGCTCTTATAAAAAGCTATTAAAAGATACAAATGGATTGGGAGTTTTAAATGACTTTAACAAAAGCTGAATTAGCGGACTTACTCTATGAGCAAGTTGGATTAAATAAACGCGAAGCTAAAGATATGGTGGAATCGTTTTTTGAAGAGGTACGTATTGCATTAGAAGCAGGGGATAGTGTCAAATTATCAGGCTTTGGCAATTTTGAGCTACGTAAAAAATCAGAGCGTCCAGGTCGCAATCCTAAAACTGGTGAAGAAATACCAATTTCAGCGCGCAGAGTAGTCACCTTTCACGCAAGTCAAAAGCTGAAAAGCAAAGTGGAAGCTAATTACCTTAGTTAGAATCAGTTCTCAAATTTAGTTTATCGCGGTATTAGTGTGAAGGTGCAGTATGAGTGAGCCAATTACCAAGGTGCAATTACCACCTATTCCAGCAAAGCGCTACTTTACCATTGGTGAAGTGAGCGAACTTTGCGGTGTTAAGCCACATGTGCTTCGTTACTGGGAGCAAGAATTTACACAACTAAAACCAGTTAAACGCCGTGGTAATCGTCGCTATTATCAGCATCATGAAGTTTTATTAATACGTCGTATTCGTGAGTTGCTTTATGAGGAAGGTTTCACCATTAGTGGTGCGCGCAACCGTTTAGATATTCCTGCATCAAAAGCCGATGTTCAACAGCAGCTATCTCTAGATACCCCATCAGTAATGAGCGATGGCCAACCCAAAATAATTGCTAGCGCTAATCATCAGTTTGACTTTTCTGTCGCCAAGGCTGAGCTTAGAGAAATCCTTAAACTATTGCGTCCAGCTTTATCTGCTTCTTAAAACTCCACATTGATATATATTTAAGCCGGTTTTTTATAGCGCTATCTGTTTAAGCTATAATACATGCGCTGTTGTAAGTGTGGCAGCGGTTCGGGGCATAGCGCAGCCTGGTAGCGTACTAGTCTGGGGGACTAGGGGTCGCAAGTTCGAATCTTGCTGTCCCGACCATTAAAAATCAATGAGTTATATTCGGAAATCCCCAGCCGAATAATCATCTGCACAATTTCTGTAGCAAGTTGCCCCGCTTTACTCTCAAGACTGGTCGTAACCAATTCGAATATTGTTGTGCATATTAGATTAAGAACCTGAAGAGACTTAGAATGCCACTATTAATATACGTATGAAAATGCGAATGTAATTAATTTACATTGCGTTACAAAAATAGCAGGAATTGAAAAATTGATGATACAAATATATTTTAAAGTGTAATCACTGCATTTGTTTTGACCCCTCTTTTCAAGTGCTGAGCTACATGGGTTCTCCACCCCATGTAGCTTTTTTTACGTCACACATACTTCTGAATCAGCTTATTTAAAATATTGATCAACTTATAATCCTCTGATTTAGGTATGAAGTTGCTACAGTATGTGGATGCTTCTAGTGTCACAGAATTTGATGAATAAATTAATAGCTTGATATAAATGTATTTAGGTATATAGTTAATTATTATCAATTTGAATATTAAATCTGCCATGATAACTTCTAACATTATTTCTTTTAAAGAAATCCCATTATCGGAAATGGATTCAGCAACACTAGTTAGCAACTACGGTACAAAACTAACCCTATTGACTAAGAAGCAGCGTGTCATATTTGATTTGTTGAGTAACGGGATGATGGTCAAAGATATAGCCAAACATCTTCAGCTTGCTGAGATTACGGTGAAGGTAGTCAAAGCAAGAGTAATGGTTATATTGGGTGTTAAAAACTTACAAGAAATGGCGGTAATTAGTAAATGCAACTCATGCACTTACCTCAAACAACATCTCTAGCAATCAGGTTATATATAACCTTTATAAACTTTTGGCGGTTTTATATTAATCCTAAGTGACACAAAGAGCATCTGCCTTTGTGTGGTCTTTTTTTAGTAGTTGCGAGACCTATTTCGTTATTTTTGAGAAGCCCCATAAGAGAAAAGCTATAAATATAACCAGCCCAACAACCGCATAAATTCCTTGCCATCCAAGAAAATACATATACTCTCCAATTTCATTATGGGTTTAAGAATACAAATAACAATTCTATTCTCACGCTTTTAATAATTTTTTGAATTGATTCAAGTCAAAATAATTCTGATAAATTATCATTTGTAGGCCATTTCTCTATAATGTATTTAAACCATTAAAGTTAATCAGGTTATCCACGCGCGCAGCGTGGTAAAAGTTTCAAATCATTTTTAAGACGCATCTCGGTTTAAAGTATTTGATTCCTTAACTCAATGGCTTTTAAGACGTTGCAAGTCTTCTGGTTAACCGATGCGGCAACCTAATTTGTGCTTAGCTCTGTTATGCTATGCACTCAAACTTAAATCAAATATTTTAAAGAAAAGAGTAGCGCTTGTATAAACACCCACTTCTAGATCGCGACAAAATTTCACCGAAAGAGGCACTGGAGGTTTTGATTGAAGGCAATGGTCGATTTACCAAAAACCTATCTCTTCATAGAGATTTACTCAGTATTGTCAATATTACTAAAGATAAGCAGCATCCGTTTGCAGCAATCTTAGGTTGTAGCGATTCGCGCACTGCTTCTGAAATTATTTTTGATCAGGGTTTGGGTGATATTTTTAGTGTGCGCTTAGCAGGTAATATAGCATCACCTTTTGCTATCGGTAGCTTGGAGTTTTCTTGTAAATATCTAGGTAGTAAGTTAATTGTGGTTCTCGGCCATAGTGGCTGTGGAGCAGTAATGGCGGCTTGTGATCATTACACTGGCGGCCACATAGGCGACATATTAAAGCATATAGAGCCGGCGGTTGATCATCATCAGGCATTGGGGCATGGTCAAGGTTCTGCTGATAAGCATTTCGTCAGCCAGGTCTGTCAAACCAATGTTGAGTTGCAAATCCAGGCTATTCTAGATGGCAGTGAAATACTAACGCAGATGTTGGCAGATAAACAAATTGGCATTGCCGCCGCAGTCTACGACGTAGGATCAGGCGTGGTCACTTTCGACCACGCTAAATCGCTGTTTTAAATTTAACTTTTTTAATTCTTAAATATGCAATATGAGCTTACTTTAGTTCTGGCTGAATTAACTTCATAATTGCTGGGTCATCAGGCTGCACTTCTGATGTGAAGCTATGCACGGCTTTGCCGTTAGCTGTAATCACATATTTATGAAAATTCCACTGTGGTTCTTGGCCAGCGGCGGCGATTAACCCCTTGTAGAAAGGTTGTGCGTTTGCTCCCGAAACAGAGCCTTTAGAAATCATCGGGAATTTTACACCGTAAGTCATTTTGCAAAAATTACCGATTTCTTTATCGCTTTGCAATTCCTGCCTAAAGTCATTGGAGGGGAACCCAATGACTAGCAATCCGCGCGCCTTGTATTGTTGAGACATCGCTTCTAGTTTTTCGAACTGTGGGGTAAAGCCACATCGGCTAGCAGTATTCACTACTAGTATTGGTTGATCGCGATGTTGGCACAGATCAATGCTCTCACCCTGCAGTGTTTTAAATTGGTGGTTTAGTAGGGCTGGGCAGTCGCCAGCTACTGCAGATAACGGCATTGCAAAAAGTGCCAAAGGCAGTAAAAGTATTTTCATTGTAGATCCTTAAATGTAAGCTTGCAAAACATTGCCAATTACCAAGATTTCAATACCACTTCTTCTACATCGACCCCTTGGCAATCTTCGTTGTTACAACCGCTGGTTTTTTTCCATTCAACTGGGAAGGGCATTTTCTCTGTAGGGAGTGGGGCGCCATTAATGCCATAGCCAAGCGCAAATACTACTGCACCATCATTTACAGGAAATCCTGATCTAGTTTCAGCCATGCTAGTCATGGTCTTAGATAGCGCTGGCGACACTTCATCATCACTATCTAACCATGCTTTAATCTTGCCATCATTCCGCACTGCAATCACTAAAAATCCCCAGTTAGCATTTGATTCGACGGTGCTCAGTTTCTCTCTAATATCAATTTCTAGCTGTTTAATGTATTTAGCCATACCTTCAATATTTCCAACTTTCTTCATGGTGGCTATTTTTGGTTGCATCATTTTAATCATTAGGTACTCTATGTCTGTAGCTGAAGCCGCAAGTGGGAACAACATCAGTAACATGGCGATAAATTTCATATTCATAATCCTTAAAAAGTGTGATTTATTATTATTAACGCTAAAAAACTCTTAATACGACTAAGCCGATTCACATTAGTTCGACCAACACTTAAGCAATGCTAGCTATAATAGCGTTAACTTCAGTGATGTATTTCAGGTGAGCGCTATGCAAAATCAAGTCCAAACCATCTCAACCCAAGGCTTTAATGATCAAAAGCCGGGTACTTCTGGCTTACGAAAAAAAGTACAGGTATTTCAGCAGCCGCATTATTTAGAAAATTTTGTGCAGAGTATATTTGACACACTAGACGTGCCATTGGGTGCGACCTTAACCGTTGGCGGTGATGGACGATATTACAATCGCCATGCGATACAGACCATTATTGAGATGGCTGCTGCTAATGGTTTTGGCCGTGTACTTGTGGGTCAGGCTGGCATATTATCAACGCCGGCGGTTTCGCATATTATTCGCAAATACCATACATTTGGCGGCATGATTTTGTCTGCAAGCCATAATCAGGGCGGGGTGCATGGCGATTTTGGTATTAAGTACAATATTAGCAATGGTGGCCCAGCACCAGAAAAAATTACCGATGAAGTTTTTGCTAAAAGCAAAGTGATTACACAATACAAAACGGTCAAATTTGCGCCTGTGGATATCAACACTTTAGGTGAAACTGAGTTTGAAACGGATCAAGGAAAATTTACTGTGCAAGTCATTGATGCGGTTCAAGACTATGCCGATCTAATGCAAACGCTGTTCGATTTTGCTGCAATTAAAAAGCTGTTGGCAAGTGGATTTAAGATGAAGTTTGACGCTATGCATGCAGTGACTGGCCCGTACGCGCAAGAAATCTTTGTTAATCGGTTGTGTGCGTCTGAGTCTAGCCTGATGAATTGCGTACCATCTGAAGACTTTAATGGCGGGCATCCTGATCCAAACTTAACTTATGCTGCAGATTTAGTAGCGATTATGTTTAGTGGCGCAAATGCCCCGGATTTTGGGGCAGCCTCTGATGGTGACGGCGATCGTAATATGATTTTAGGTAAAAATTTCTTTGTTACACCATCCGATAGTTTAGCCGTATTAGCTGCCAACGCTACCTTAGTCCCAGCTTATTCCTCTGGCATCGCAGGAGTTGCGCGGTCTATGCCAACTAGTGGTGCGGTGGATAGAGTGGCTGTTAAATTACAAATTCCTTGTTATGAAACGCCCACAGGTTGGAAGTTTTTTGGCAACTTAATGGATGCGGGTAAGGTAACGTTGTGCGGTGAGGAAAGCTTTGGGACTAGTTCAAGCCATGTGCGTGAAAAAGACGGTTTGTGGGCAGTATTATTTTGGCTTAATGTATTGGCGCAAAAGTATGCTTTAGATGGCAAGGCTTCAGTGGAAGCTATGCTAAAGGCACATTGGTTAGAGTTCGGACGTAATGTCTATTCGCGCCATGATTATGAGGCGATACCTACTGAAGCTGCCAATGCTGTGATGCAGCATATCAAAGGTCAGTTTGAGAGCCTGCCAGGACAAAAATTTGGACATTATCAGGTAAGTAGTTGCGATGACTTTAGTTACCATGATTCTATTGATGGTTCAGTAAGCAACAATCAAGGTGTGCGTATATTGTTCGTTGATGGTTCTCGCATCGTATTTAGGTTATCGGGGACTGGCACGGAGGGTGCGACTTTGCGTATTTACTTAGAAGCATATGAGCCTGATAGCCATAAGCAGCATTTAGATGCCCAAATTGCTTTGGCGGAAATGATCAAAATTGGCTTGCAGATATCGCAGTTATTGGCGTTGACGGGTTGTGTTGAACCCACCGTTATTACTTAGTGGTAGGATCGTATGGTTGCAATCGATAGTCGTTACTCTACGACTTGCTTGATGCTCATTTCGCCTTTGTATAGCCGCACATCCATGCGGCCTAGAAATGACATGCCCAATAATACATCGCCGTCTAAAGAGGGGGCAATCATTGCGGCCACATCATGCGCTTGTATCCCTCCTATTTGAACGGATTGCAAGCGCACGGCATAACCCACGCTATCGCCATTTGCAGTAGATGTGCGCACGGCATTAATGCTTTTAAGCTTTAGTTTATCGGCTATTCTTTGCGAAATAGCGACCCCTGTTGCCCCAGTATCTACTAATACGTCCACTTCCTCGCCATTAATCAGAGCCTGCGCGCGATAGTGGCCATCTAAGCCTCGCTTTAATAAAACGAGGTTGCCTTTGCCCATGTTGTCTAACTTGTTTGGGTTCTGGATATTATCGGCTAAGTTAAAGATGAGTGCGGCAAGTGCGCACCAGATAGCCGTTACCAATAGTGTATTTTTAGACATAATTAACTGAAATTGAGTGTTTAATTTTTTGCAACTTATTTAATAATGACAGCTCAAAGTTGTGATTGTTAAAGTGAGGTGAAGGCAAAATTTAAACATGGTTTACTCGGCTTCTTCTATCCAGGCTAGCTGTATTGCTTCTAGAATTTTTTCGCCACATT
>CAIOPD010000007.1 GCA_903860085.1 uncultured Pseudomonadota bacterium | reverse complement strand
GGCTAAGTCATTAATAAATTTAAATGACTAAAAAGGCGCTTCTTGAACTGACCCCTAAATGTTGGACTTTTAATTTGGGTTAATAGATAAGGACTGATTTCTGTTTTCCACAGGACTCAGTCCTTTTAATTTTGTCTTAATCCTTTCGAGATTGTAATACCAAATATATTGATTTAAACCATCTGCCTTATGATTTCAATTAATGCACCAGTAGTCAGTATTAGAAAAGATAAGAGCGATAAACCAAATCCACCCCCACGTTTTTTAGCATCCTCACAATATGCCACGGCATACCAGATTCTTCCTACGAGCCATGCCACACCAAGCACTGCACCATAAATCACACTAACGTAATACGAAAATAGCCAAAGTGCAGGAATAAAAGCCACGGCATTTTCAACTGTATTCATCTGTACACGATAAACCAACTCAAACTTCGGGTGCCCTGTTGTAGCTGGAGCGTCAATTTCATACTTTGCCCTAGCCTTACCAACATTAAAAGCTACTCCAAAAAGTAAAATTAACGTGAATGTTGTGATAAGTGACGTGAGATGAAAATCCATAATATTTTCCTATACATTAAGCAAAAATTTTGCTGCTCTATAATATTCAGGTGTTTTACAACACCTTACGTTGGCTAATCAACTTCCACCATCACTTCGTTTCGCCTTAAAAATGGCAAAGTCCAAGGTGGATTATATCTTGCAAGCTCTGGGTTGCTAATTGGCTTGAGATTCCTACTAACGATCCACTCATTTAAATCTTTAACTTTCTTATTCATTTTCTCTTCGTCAACGAGACCCGAGAATCTGATAACTGCAAATTTCTTCGCAGGAATCTGCTTGATACTCACTTGAGCATTGTTAGGCTTTGGGATGCTGTCTAGGGTGTATTTGCTTGGCATAACAAAATAAACTTTCCACCCATCCTTCACTTCTTGAACACCTAGGGGTGCAGTCATGGATATTTGCTCAGATTTTTCATACACTGATACTGGCGCAGTCATACTGATTTTTTCACTTCCACCTAGCCGTGAAGTATTGTTTCCAAATATGAAGTCAGCGATTAATCTAAAACCTTTACTAGATGACTCACTCAAATCTGCATCAATGGATACTTCGGCAATAATTTTTGGTTGATACACGCGAAGCTCAAAAGCGTTTTCTTTTGCAATTAGATTAAATTTTGGTTCTTCAATAGCCATAGCAGCATTTGATGTTGAGAGTGAATAAAAAATCCATAATAGCACTGTAAAGTTTTTCATTTAATATACTTCTTATTTCCATCCTAAATAGACTAACACTCTATTAATCAGGCTATCGCTAAGCAGTCATCGGAAAATAAAAAGGGCTGGAAATTACTCCAGCCCTCATCATTTCATCTTTTACACATCAACAGCGTAACACTGCCTTAAATTACTTGGCAGCAGTTGGTGTTTTTTCTGTTATTACATAAGTGATGTAGCTAGCTTTTTCTGCTGCAGTACAGTCGCTTCCAATAACTTCTTTACAATGTTGCGTGAACTTTCCTTGTACTTTTTCAAAGTCTTCAAAACGCTTGGCGTTCACTACTGGAGATAAAGGACGAATGGCCTTTCCTGTTACTGAATGTTTGCCTTCGTCCGCAGGGTTGGCTGTATGGCATGAAGCACAAGCCGTTTCCTTACCATTGCCGAGTTTGATCTTGCGATTGAAAAAGAACTTGCCGTCAGTTGCCGTAGGGCCTGCGTACTCTGGGTTATCGTGCTTAGCAATAGCACTATAAATAGAGACTAACTTTTCTGCATTAGCTACATTCGCATTTGCAGAAGCTGCACTTAAGCTTAGTAATGCCAATAAAACGATATTGAAACTCTTCATTTAATACTCCATCTTTAGTGAATAATAAAAAGGACTGTTCGCCATTCTCACATTTATTTTAACCAAGTTTTTTCATCAGTGCCTTTATACACTGTACGAATATAACTAATAGCCTTCAGGATTTCATCTGTAGTTAAACCGTCACCTGTATGGCCTTCTAGCTGATTGTGCCAGATAAACATGTTGCCACCAGAAAGGCCTGGTGTGCCGTTAGCGATAGTTTCAAACATACCTTTATCGGTACCATCTTTTGCATAAACCCATCTAGTATCAAATGCACCTACGCCACCGTTCTTAACAAGTGAAGGCGCCATTAGACCGCCTAAATTACCGCCGTGACAACCAGTACATCCATTATATGACAGCACTTTTTTACCTTGTTTTGCAGCCTCAGCATCTGCTGCAAATTTTGCGGTGTATGGGTTCTTGCAAGTTGCTAGAAATTCCTTTGCTTCAGGCGTATCAGCATCTGTGCCTTTGATTACGAAATGGCTGTTATCTTTTGTTGAAACGAAATCACATGCCGCCCTCGCCTGGAATGAAAATGTAAGACCTACCAATGTCAACATAGAAATAATTAAAGTTGACCTTAATGCTTTATTGCTAAACATGCTATCTCCTAATCTTTTTTATACAAATATACAAATATATGCAACGGCTTATGCACACTGCACATCCAGACGTATGTTCAATTTTTGAACATAATTCATATGCATTGACATTATTTTTAGAACAAAATTCAGTCTAAAGCAATCCATTTATTTTTGCAATCTTAAAGTGTCTTCGAGTCAAAATTTGAACTTGCGTCGGTTGTAAAATGCCAATATAATGCTGGGTTACTACAAATTCATGCGTGCTTAAACGCGCATACATATATTTAAGTGCCGTTTAAAGCGGCTATATTGAGGCTATATATTATGAAAGATGGAATACATCCAGAATACCGCGACGTTATTTTTCAAGACATCGGTGCAGATTTTACGTTTATGACACGCTCTACTATTGCAGCTAGAGACACTATTAAATGGACTGACGGTAAAGAGTATCCTCTTGTTAAAATCGAAGTGTCATCAAAATCACACCCGTTCTACACAGGTAAACAAATGATTTTAGATACGGCTGGTCGTGTTGATAAATTCCGTAAGAAATACGGTATGTAATTATTATTTGTAGCTAACGCTATAATAATAGTCACAACAAAGGCAGCTTAGGCTGCCTTTTTATTTATTGGCTCATGATTGATCCATACAAAATCCTTATAAAGTTATTTTATCGACAACATTCAGTTAAAATTACGCTTTAAGTTAAACACTATCCCATAACTCAACCTATGCGCTTTCAACTTGATCATGACTGGCAAGGCAATATGTCAAAACCTCGCGCTCACGTGGGCAAGGGAGTTAAAACGCAGCTGTTACTATTGCTATGCGCCATATGGATCGTGCTCGGTCTAATTGGTCATGCCCCATGGAAACCACTTGAAACTACCGGCATAAGCATTGTAAAGACGATCATTGATGGTGGCAGTTTGATTGCACCTTTGGCGAACGGTGAAACTTCACTTGTGCTACCCCCTCTCTATTACTTAAGTGCTGCGGCGAGTGCAGAATTACTTAGCCCGATGCTTGCGGTGCATGATGGAGCTCGCTTAATCAATATCCTTTGGCTAACAATCATCCTACTAATGGTAGGCATGACTGGGCGAGAATTGTGGGGACGCGGGGTGGGTCGCCATGCGACGCTGATTATGATTGGCACAATCGGTCTAATCGTTAGTGCACATAGTCTAGGGGCTGAAGTAGCTGGCCTTGCAAGCTTGACTGGCGGATTCTACGCCTTAGCCCTTTCTAAGCGCAGACCTTGGCGAGCAAGTGGGCTATTAGGCTTAGCGCTTGGCATAGGATTTTTAAGCTACGGGCTCATGCCATTAATGATCTTAATTAGCACCACTTTGATGCTAGGCTTACTGTTTAAGAATTGGCGCACATTAAGCTTTGCTAAAGTCATTATAACTGCCATCTTAATCGCAACTCCCTTCATCGCCAGTTGGTTATTTATGTTTCATTATAATCAGCCACTGCTGTTCGCCAAATGGTGGCAAATGAACCTCAATACATTCCATTACCAGAATCATCAATATTTTCTGAAAATTTTAGTTTGGTATGCCTGGCCAGCTTTCCCCCTAGCACTTTGGAGTTTATGGCGTTACCAGCAGCAATTACTATCTAAACCTAAGTTCCAGCTAATTGTTAGTTTCTTCTTATGCGGCCTAATCTTCCTTGGATTTGGCGCAGGTGCCAAGGACACGAGCGCCCTGCCATTACTGATCCCTTTGGTCGCTTTGGCTGCAGGAAGTGTTGAGCATCTTAAGCGTGGTGCTGCATCAGCACTTAATTGGTTTGGCATCATCTTATTCGGCTTAATCGGATTTTTAATTTGGCTAGGGTGGATTGCGATGATTACTGGATACCCCCCTAAAATTAAAGAGCGCTTGCAGTTTTTATCTGGTGCCTATAGCACCAGTTTCAATTGGCTTATATTTCTAGTTGCAGTATTTATCTCTATTATTTGGTTCGTAGTTTGCGTTCGGGCTAAACAAACCAACCGATCAACAGTAAGCAACTGGGCGGTAGGTATGACCTTCGGCTGGAGTCTACTGATGACACTCTGGCTACCATTACTCGACTCTGCAAGAAGCTATCAGCCTGTATTTCTTGGCATGTATCAAGCGATTCCTAAACATTACAATTGCATTAACAGTCTGCATGTAGGCCAGCCGCAACGCTTATTAGTCAACTATTACACTGACATCACGCTAAAACCAGTGACAAACCTAAAGCAATTAAGCTGCGACTTATATCTTATACAAACAACTCGAAGCACGAGTTATGTTCAGCCTGAGCAAGAGGCCAAATTGATTTGGAGCGGAAAGCGTGCTGCAGATAGAAAAGAAAGCTTTAGCTTATATCGAAATAAGCGCTGACTGCCTTAGTCCGCTTAAAGTGCCAAGAGCATTTTACTGCCAGCTAGAAGCAAGACTAAGGATAATAGCTTTTTAATTGCTGGATTACCTAATCGACGACTGCCGTAATTAGCACCAATTAATCCACCTAAAACCGCCGCAATAATCCAGTATGGAAGATCGCTAGGCATAACGAATTGCTTAGTTAAAACTCCAATCAAACCTGATATTGAGTTAACTAAAATAAAAGCTGCTGCTATACCAGAAATCACTTTGGTCTCAGCCCATTTAAAAAATAACAATAGTGGGCTCAAAAGCACACCACCACCAATTCCTGTTAGGCCTGCTAGCAAACCTAATATCGCGCCTATTCCCAGCAATAAAGGTGCTGAAGCTGGTATGGGGTTTAATTGGTAGTCTTTTTTCGCTTGCGTAAAAATGTGTATCGCCGAAAATAATAGTACTAACCCTACAATGGGTTTATAAAATTGATTAGGCAAACTAATGAGACCGCCAACATATGCCATTGGTACAGAGGCGATGGCTAGGGGAATGAATATGCGCCATGAGAATGCCCCTATGCCGTAAAACTTATAGATTGCGATACTAGCCACAAAGATATTAAGAACTAAAGCTGCTGGGCGCATGGACTCAGGTGCAACATTCATCAAGGCCATTGCGGCGAGATATCCTGAAGCCCCCCCATGGCCTACTGCTGAAAAAATAAGGGCCGCCAAAAATATTAGCGGCACGAGAAGATAGATTTCATTACTAGGCATGATGCGCTACAGACTAAATAGCAATACTAATGCAGGTGTTCTTTAATGGCATCGCGAACGATATCTTCTAAGCCGACACCATTCTTTTCTGCGACATGCGCCATAATCTGAAGCCGCATATTACGCGCCCAAAAGTTGGTCAAATGCTTTGCAATGTCTTTCTTTGCCTGCTCTGTATCAGGAAAAGATTTGAAAAAATCACCAATTTGATTGGCCATAGTAATTAAATGTTCTATCTGCATACTTAACTGACTCTTTTAATTTTTAATTAATGTTGGATTGATTTGTTCTGGGTGACTGTAAACCACATATGCCTTATTGCGTGCAAATCCCACTAGCGTTAAACCACATTGCTCAGCAATTCTCACGGCTAGACCTGTTGGCGCAGAAATAGCCACTAGCATATTCACACCTGCGCTTGCGGTTTTTTGTACCATTTCATAACTAGCGCGACTGCTGGTCACAATAAAACCCTCACCTCGCCGCTCAAGCTTGGCTAGTGCACCAATTAGCTTATCCAACGCATTATGTCGACCCACATCTTCGCGCACCACGGTAACGGTACCGTCAGCCAATACCCAAGCACTGGCATGCGTTGCACCGGTTTGTTGCTGTAGCTTTTGATACGAAGGTAGCATTTGTAATGCGGCTAAAATCGCGCTGCGCTCGAACACCACCGGCGACTGTAACTTCGGCGGATAACGCATCGCCTGTGCTAGGCTTTCTGCACCACACAAACCACAACCGGTTTTTCCAGCTAGCGTGCGCCTATGATTTTTCAGCTCAGCAAAGCGCTCGCCCGCAATCTCACAATGAATCTCTATGCCATTTTTCTGCACCTGAATTTCAATGCTATACAACTCACTCTTATCCAACACAATGCCTTCAGATAAAGAAAATCCTAAAGCAAAATCTTCTAAATCTTGCGGCGTCGCCAGCAT
>CAIOPD010000006.1 GCA_903860085.1 uncultured Pseudomonadota bacterium | reverse complement strand
GTTAAAGAAGTTGAAATTAATGTCGCCAATGTCAGCCGAAGCTTCAGTAGTGCGCAACTATATAGATACGTTGATTAATTTGCCATGGAAGAAAAAAACAAAAATCAGCAAGGATCTTTTAGCGGCTGAAGCTATATTAGATAGTGATCACTATGGCTTGGAAAAAGTCAAAGAGCGTATTGTTGAATATTTAGCAGTGCAGCAGCGTGTTGATAAAATCAAAGCGCCAATCTTGTGCTTAGTTGGCCCCCCTGGTGTTGGTAAAACTTCATTGGGACAAAGTATCGCCAAAGCTGTGAATCGTAAATTTGTGCGTATAGCATTAGGTGGTGTGCGTGATGAATCTGAGATTCGAGGCCATAGACGTACCTACATTGGTTCTATGCCAGGCAAGATTCTTCAAAGCATGACTAAAGTTGGGGTTAGAAATCCACTATTTTTGCTTGATGAGGTAGATAAACTGGGTCAAGATTTTAGAGGCGACCCGTCATCCGCGTTATTAGAGGTGCTGGATCCTGAACAAAATCACACATTCGCCGATCATTATGTTGAAGTTGAATATGATTTGTCTGATGTCATGTTTGTGGCTACCGCTAACTCGATGAACATTCCTGCGCCACTATTGGATCGTATGGAAATTATCCATCTATCAGGTTATACCGAAGATGAAAAAGTAAATATTGCGATACGCTATCTGTTGCCTAAACAGCTTAAAACACATGGCCTTAAAGAGAATGAGACCAGCATTTCAGAAGCTGCTGTGCGTGATATTGTCCGTTTTTATACGCGTGAAGCCGGTGTACGTAAGCTTGAGCAAGAGATTGCAAAAGTATGTCGTAAGGTAGTAAAAGAGTTGCTGACCACTAATGTGAAATTGACAGCTAAAGCTGTAAAAAAGATTAATGTAACGCCAAAGAATTTAGAAAAGTACTTAGGTGTGCAACGTTATGATTATGGCGTAGCAGCTAAAGAAGATCAGGTCGGTCAAGTGACTGGCCTAGCTTGGACTTCAGTTGGTGGAGAATTGCTCACGATTGAAGCCGTATTGCTTCCAGGTAAAGGCAAAACGACCACCACCGGAAAATTAGGTGATGTGATGCAAGAGTCTACGCAAGCTGCGATGAGTGTCGTGCGCAGTCGTGCGAAGCGCTTAGGTATTGCTACTGACTTTTACGAAAAGAACGATATTCACATTCACTTCCCTGAAGGCGCTACACCTAAAGACGGGCCGAGTGCAGGGATTGCGATTACCACTGCCTTGGTTTCAATTTTAACTGGTATTCCAGCGCGCGCCGATGTAGCCATGACTGGTGAAATTACCCTTAGAGGTGAGGTATTGCCTATTGGTGGGTTGAAAGAGAAGTTGCTAGCAGCGCATCGTGGGGGCATTAAAACTGTATTGATTCCACAGCAAAATGTTAAAGATTTGGCGGAGATACCAGAAAACATTAAAAATCAATTGGATATCCATCCTGTTCAATGGATTGATGAAGTGTTAGCACTGGCCTTGGCAACAATGCCTCAGCCTTTAGCTGATGTTGCAGAAGTGAAGGACGTTGCGGTCAAAGAGGCCCCTACATCTGTTTCTGAAGCAATAAAGCATTAAGTAAATCTGTGAATAGGGCTAGCAAAGCGTTTAAAGATGCTGTAAACTAGCGTTCTTGTTGGTTGAGCAGGGTGCTTAGCTCAGTTGGTAGAGCGTTGCCCTTACAAGGCAAATGTCAGCGGTTCGACCCCGTTAGCACCCACCAAAAACCAACAATAATGTGACTAAGACGTTTTTAATTTATCAAAATTGAGAGTGCTAGTAATTAAAGCGCTCTTTATTTTTGTTAAAAATTTGTTCGAAAGAATGAGTTAAATTAATAAATGCAAAAATTCGTACGTGATATTAAAGTAATGGTTACGTAAGTTTTATGGAGTGGTAGTTCAGTTGGTTAGAATGCCTGCCTGTCACGCAGGAGGTCGCGGGTTCGAGTCCCGTCCGCTCCGCCAATTAGTAAGTAACTACGCCCCTCACGGGGCGTTTTTATTTTTTTGTATACCATTTAGTATGCCAATTTGGTTGTGCTTAAATTTCCATCTAGCAATAAAAAAGCCCGCATAACGCAGGCTCTCTGAATTAATGCATTCTTACTCCCCTACTGCAGCATCCAAGAACCTCGAAGCATTAAAGTTTGGATTGCTACCCATCAACGCTGGAATTAAAGCCGTTGCAACCACTTGGCGTAGCTCCCTGTCGGATAAATTGTTTCTAATAGCTTCTGCAATGGCAATAAAGTGTTTCCGTGACATACAACCCCCTAGATTAATTATAGAGGCTGAAATAATCCTCTTAGTCTAAGGCCACTTACCGAGTGGGGGGGTGGGGCCACGACTTTGGGGTGGGGGTGGGTCTTTGGTAGAACGTGTAACCCAAGGGCTATTTTTAGCCCTATGCCAACAATGTGCATACATATCGATATTTCACTGCGGTCAAAATAAGACCTAACTGCAGAACGTCTGCTTTGTAGCCG
>CAIOPD010000005.1 GCA_903860085.1 uncultured Pseudomonadota bacterium | reverse complement strand
GCATTTCAAAGCAACATGGTGTTTTTCTACACGCCAACACAGGTCCAAAAGGGCGAAGTGCCTAAGGGGACTGGCTTTCGTATCGGTGGCTTGGTGGTCGCTGGTAGCTTAAAGCGCGAAGACGATGGCATGACCGTGCATTTTTTGATCACGGACACGGCTAAAACGGTGCCTGTGATTTACAAAGGCGTGCTGCCAGATTTATTTAAAGAAGGTAAGGGCGTGGTCGCACAGGGTAAGGTTGATGCAAACGGCTTATTTACCGCCAGTGAAGTCTTGGCGAAGCATGATGAAAACTATATGCCCCCAGAAGCGGCTGAAGCTTTAAAGCGTGCGAAAACCCAAGGGACCAACAGTTTGGTATTGCCGAAATAAATTCAAGCCTTAGCTTAATCATTATCAACACTGACATTTAATATTAAAAGGATCGTGCTTTGATTCCAGAAATTGGCCATTTTTCTCTCATTCTTGCCTTATTAGTCGCACTTATTCTTGGAAGCGTGCCTATTATCGGTGCCGCGCGCGGTAACGCTGTGTGGATGGGGTTGGCGCGCCCTGCGGCACGTGCTCAGTTCTTTCTAATCGCTACGGCGTTTATCTGTTTAGCCTATACGTTTGCGAGTAAAGATTACTCGGTGGGTTATGTTGCGTCCAATTCAAACTCTAAGCTCCCCTTGCAATTTAGAATTGCGGCGGTGTGGGGTGGTCACGAAGGATCATTGTTGTTGTGGGCCATGATCTTAAGTATCTGGACCGTGGCGGTGAGTGTGTTTTCTAAGCACCTGCCTGATGATATGCGTGCGCGCATCTTGGGCGTGATGGGTTTAATTAGCGTAGGCTTCCTGTTGTTTATGCTCGTAGTTTCTAATCCTTTTGAGCGATTAATTCCAGCGGCCTTGGATGGCCGTGATCTCAACCCATTACTGCAAGATCCTGGCATGATTTTCCATCCGCCGATGCTGTACATGGGCTATGTAGGTTTTTCGGTTGCATTTGCTTTTGCAATTGCAGCCTTACTAGGCGGTCAATTAGATTCAGCTTGGGCGCGCTGGTCTAGACCTTGGACTACGATGGCATGGGTGTTTCTGACCTTAGGTATTATGGGTGGCAGCAACTGGGCTTACTATGAGTTAGGCTGGGGCGGCTGGTGGTTTTGGGATGCGGTGGAAAACGCCTCGTTTATGCCATGGCTAGTCGGTACGGCTTTAATTCACTCTTTAGCGGTGACTGAAAAGCGCGGTAGCTTTAAAGCATGGACGGTGTTGCTTGCGATTGGCGCTTTCTCATTAAGTTTGCTCGGCACCTTCTTAGTGCGTTCTGGCGTGTTGACCTCAGTACATGCCTTTGCTACTGACCCAAGACGCGGCTTATTTATTCTGGTGTTTCTAGTGGTGGTAATCGGCGGATCATTGGCCTTGTTTGCATGGCGTGCACCAACAGTTGGGCGTGGTGGCAAGTTCTCTGTCATCTCACGTGAAAGCTTCTTACTAGCTAACAATGTACTGCTCGCGGTTGCGGCGATGTCAGTGTTACTAGGTACGTTGTATCCGTTATTTTTAGATGCGCTAGGCCTAGGCAAGATCTCGGTTGGGCCTCCTTATTTTGATACGGTATTTGTACCATTAATGACCCCGGCCTTATTTTTGATGGGCATCGGCCCTATTGCACGCTGGAAAAATGCGACATTGCCTGAGTTGGCGATGCGCTTACGTTGGGCATTTGCGGTGAGTGTGGCCACGGCATTAGTCTTGCCTTTGTTGCTCGGTCATTGGACGCCGATGATTGGCCTAGGACTATTCTTAGCATTTTGGATTTTTGCATCCAGTGTGCACCTAGTGCGTCAGCGTTTAGCTGGTGACCGTGCCACGCTATTAGCAAGAATGAAATCGGTGCAACGCGCATGGTGGGGCATGGTGATTGCCCATATCGGCATTGCTGTATTTACGTTAGGCGTGACCGTGGTAAAAGGCTTTGAGTCTGAGATTGCTGTACGCATGTTGCCAGGTGATGTTGCCCACTTAGCGGGATATGACTTTAAGTTTGAGGGGGTGCAAGATAGCATTGGCGCCAACTACACGGCAAGTCGCGGTCAATTAAGGGTGAGCAAAAATGGGGTTGAAAGAACCGTGTTGTCGCCTGAAAAAAGATTGTACACCGTACAAAATATGCCAATGACTGAAGCGGGGATTAGCCCAGCATTAATTCATGACCTCTATGCCTCCTTAGGGGAGCCGTTAGAGGATGGGGCATGGAGTGTACGCATTTATCATAAACCGATGGTGGAATGGATCTGGGCTGGCGCAGTGCTCATGGCTTTAGGAGGATTATTGGCCATTTCAGATCGCCGTTACCGTGTGCGTCGCAAAAATCTTACTGAAGAAAAAGCGGTTACTAAAAAGTCTGTGGTTAAAAAAGCCGTCGTTAAAAAACCAGCAGCAAAAAAGACGGTGTCTAAAAAAGTGAGTGCGAAAGTATGAAGCGGTTTTTATTACCCTTAATTATTTTTCTAGTCATGGTCGGGTTTTTAGCGGTAGGGTTGCACTTAGACCCTCGCGAAGTGCCTTCACCTTTAGTGGGTAAGCCAGCGCCGGCTTTTGATTTACCCCTATTAGACCAACCTGAAAAAACCTTTTCACCCAAGCAGATGTTGGGGCAGGTTTGGTTATTAAATGTATGGGCCTCATGGTGTGTCGCCTGCCGTGAAGAGCATCCGTTATTGGTCGCGCTGTCTAAAGCCAAGCTCGTGCCCATCTATGGTATGGACTATAAAGATACTAGGGCAGAGGCGCAACAATGGTTAAACGAAGGCGGTAACCCTTATGCAGCGAATGCTATGGACATAGATGGCCGTGTGGGCATTGACTATGGCGTTTATGGCGTACCTGAAACCTATGTGATTGATAAGTCAGGGGTGATTGTTTATAAGCAGATTGGTCCGATTACGGAGCAAGTGTTGAGCAATAAAATTATGCCCTTAGTAGAAAGGTTACAAGCGCAATGAAGTTAAATTTACTTGTACGTTTTATGATTGGGTTTTTCTTGCTGCAATCAGTGTTATCTAGTGCTGAGGAAGCACGTCCATTGCAGGCTGATGTCGTCGTTGAAGCGCAGGTGCAACGTCTTTCTGAGGAGTTGCGTTGTTTAGTATGTCAAAACCAAACGATTGCGGATTCGCATGCTGAGTTAGCACAAGATCTTAAGCAAGAAATTCGTGAGATGGCAGCCAAAGGTATGTCAGATCAGGCGATTATTGATTATTTAGTCGCGCGCTATGGTGATTTTGTGCGTTATCGCCCACCACTTAAGGCGAGCACTTTATTGCTATGGTTAGGCCCCTTTGCTTTAATGCTAGCAGGCGCGATTGGTTTGGTAGTGATGTTACGCAGGCGCGAGAAAATGTTGGCAGACAAGCCACTCACTGCAGTTGAAGCGCGTAAAGTCCGCGAATTATTAGATAAGGATTCATGATGCTGGTGTTTTTAGTTATTGTTAGCGCAATGGTGTTGATTGTATTGGCCGTGTTATTGAAGCCACTATTACATCCACAGGTGAGCGTTATTACAGATTCTAATCTTGAAAGGCGCGCCATATTCCGTCAGCAGTTCGAAGAGTTGGAGCAAGATAAATTAAATGCAATCTTAGATGATGCGCAATATGAGCAGGCAAAAAGCGAGCTTGAAAGACGCATGCTAGATGAAGTGGGTCTAGTGCCCGTATCAGCAGGTAAGAGCCAGCCAGATCGACGTTTAGCGTTGATTCTTTTGTTATTAATTCCGATAGCATCTGCTTTTATTTACCTTAAAATTGGTAGCTTTGCTTCTGTGGCAACACCTAGCGTTATGGCGCATCTGCCGACTTCATCGCAACAAGCCGCGCAGCAATCTGCATTAGCGGACGATATTGAGCCACTTCTGCAAGCGCTGCGTAATAAGCTAAAAGATAACCCTCAAGATGGTGCAGGCTGGGCGTTATTAGGTCGCTCGTACCTCGAAATCAAACGTTTTGATGAGGCAGTCAAAGCCTATGAAAAGGCTGAAAAATTAATTCCGGATGACCCGCAGTTGTTAGCAGATTATGCAGACGCTTTAGCGGTGAATGGGCATGCACCAGATGGTTTGCCTGAAACGCTGGTGCTTCGGGCGCTTAAGCTCAATCCAAAGCACGTAAAGGCCTTGATGCTAGCCGCAAGTATAGCTTTTGACCATAAGGACTACGCGCAAGCGATTGACTACTGGGGCCAGTTAGAACAAGTGTTGCCGGCTGACTCTGAGTGGTTGCCTGAAGTGAAAGCCTCTATTGGTGAGGCACGTAAGTTATCAGGGATTGCCTTTACTGAGCCAGTCGTAAAAAAGGTAGTGCCAGCGCCCGTCATCAATAGCGTTGGTATTAGCGGCACTGTACGCCTAGCACCTGCTTTATTAAACCAACTCGATGGTAATGCGACTTTATTTGTGTTTGCCCGTCCGACACAAGGCCCGCCAATGCCACTAGCGATTGTGCGTGGCTTCGCGCGTAACTTACCCTATAACTATCATTTAGATGACAGCAGTGCACTAGCGCCTAACCATAAGCTATCGCAAGCGGGTGAGGTGGTTATTGTGGCTCGCATTTCAAAAACTGGCGATGCGAAAGCGGTAACTGGTGATCTGCAGGGTGTATCAGCTGTAGTGAAAGCCAATGCTGGTGTTGTGAATCTTGAGATTAATCAGCGAGTACCATAAACTTACACGAGGCTTACTTGCTTGGTTAACACAAGTTGATTAGGCGGGCTGATGCTTATACACTTATGTTTTGTGGCTATTAGTATCATTGGATATCAACTATGTACGCATAGTGATAATTTTGATTTAATGACAGGAAACAAGGATAATGAGTCACTTGGATAAATGGATTGTGGTGTTGGGAGTAGTTGCCAACGTGGTGTTAATCGTAAATGCGATACACCACTGGTAGTTGCGCTGACACAAGCAAACGTAAACACCAAACCTAAGCGCTTAGCGCAAGCTAAAGTAGTGTTGATGGTGCCCGGAAGAGGACTCGAACCTCCACACCCTAAGGCACATGGACCTGAACCATGCGCGTCTACCAATTCCGCCATCCGGGCAATTT
>CAIOPD010000004.1 GCA_903860085.1 uncultured Pseudomonadota bacterium | reverse complement strand
TTGCAAACCCTTCTCGACAGCCTTAAAACAAGCGCAGCCAGTTAATTGGATAAGCTAATTATTCAAGGCGGCAATCGCCTACACGGAGAAGTCCTGATTTCGGGAGCGAAGAACGCAGCACTTCCTATTTTGTGTGCTGCGCTATTGGCAGAAACCCCATTGCATTTAACTAGCGTCCCTGCACTCAAAGATGTGGGCTCAACCATTAAACTTCTTGAGAAAATGGGCGTTAAGGTCAATCGGGATGGCGATAAAGTAAGTTTAGACGCTAGCATCATACATAGCAAAGAAGCGCCATATGAAATGGTGAAAACCATGCGCGCCTCTATTTTGGTATTAGGCCCATTGTTGTCTCGTTTTGGTCAGGCGCGTGTCTCACTGCCGGGCGGTTGCGCTATTGGCTCGCGCCCAGTTGATTTGCATATCAAGGGTTTGCAAGCCATGGGTGCCGAAATTCATATTGAGCATGGCTATATAGAGGCAACAACCGCACATTTGCCAAATAAGCGCTTGCAAGGTGCACGCTACTACATGGATTTGGTAACCGTGACTGGCACTGAAAATCTGATGATGGCTGCAACGTTAGCGCAGGGCACGACCGTATTAGAAAATGCAGCAAAAGAGCCTGAAGTTGTAGATATGGCGGAATGCTTAATTAAAATGGGTGCAAAAATTAGCGGTGCTGGTACAGATGTGATTACCATTATCGGCGTTGAGCGTTTAAATGGGGCTGCACATAACGTGGTTTGTGATCGCATTGAAGCAGGAACCTATATGGTGGCTGTGGCAATGACGGGTGGCGAAGTAAAGTTGCTTAATGTACAACCAAAGTTGCTTGATGCGGTGATTGAAAAGCTACGCGATGCTGGGGCGACTGTAAGTTGCGAGACTGATAGCATCACGGTTAAAAGTGATGGTCAATTAAAAGCTGTGAACATTCGCACTGCTCCGCATCCTGCATTCCCTACCGATATGCAGGCGCAATTTATGGCGCTTAATACGATTGCTAAGGGTATGTCAAAAGTGACAGAAACCATTTTCGAAAATCGTTTTATGCACGTTCAGGAAATGCAACGTTTAGGCGCTGATATTGATATTGAAGGTAATACCGCCTTAGTTAAAGGCGTGGCGTTTTTAGATGGTGCCACCGTAATGGCTACTGATTTACGTGCATCGGCAAGCTTGGTGTTGGCTGGATTAGTGGCACGGGGCGAAACTGTAATTGAACGTATTTATCACCTAGACCGTGGCTATGAGAATTTGGAGCAGAAGTTAAATGCCTTGGGCGCGAACGTTAAACGAGTAACATAAGATATTAAAGTCGACAAATTATGATCACCATTGCATTATCAAAAGGCCGCATCTTTGAGGAAACTACGCCCTTGCTAGCGGCGGCAGGTATCTACCCACTTGAGGATCCGGAGTCATCACGCAAGCTGATACTGGCTACAAATCGTGATGATGTGCGCTTAATCATAGTCCGAGCTACCGATGTGCCTACTTACGTGCAATATGGCGCAGCTGATTTGGGTATAGCTGGTAAGGATGTTCTTGATGCACACGGCGGCGAAGGTTTATATCAGCCTATAGATTTGCAAATCGCTAAATGCAAAATGATGGTGGCAGTACGTGAGGATTTTGATTACTTCGGATCAATTCGAAGTGGTGCGCGCTTAAAAGTTGTCACAAAATATGTAAAAACTGCGCGTGAGCACTTTGCCGCTAAGGGTATGCACGTGGATTTAATTAAGCTTTACGGATCTATGGAGCTCGGTCCGCTAGTTGGTCTAGCCGATGTCATCGTAGATTTAGTAAGCACCGGCAGCACGTTGCGTGCAAATAATCTCAAGGCGGTTGAAGAGGTGGGTGATATAAGTTCCCGCCTAGTAGTCAATCAAGCCTCGCTTAAGTTAAACCGAATTAAACTACAGCCAATTATGGATGCATTTTCGGCAGTTATCGCAAAAAGAAATTCAATTTAAAGTTATAGGCTAACAGTTATGGAAATTAGACGTTTTTCTACCACCGACAGTAATTTTGATGAGCAACTCAAACAATTACTTGCCTTTGAAACTGCTCAGGACGATAGCGTAGATGAAGTAGTAGCTAAAATTCTTAAAGATGTGAAACATCGCGGTGATGCTGCTGTAATTGAATACACAAACCGTTTTGATAAAACCAGTGCAACCAGTCTGGTGGAGCTTGAGGTTAGTCAGGATGAGTTGCAAGCCGCATTAACTGCTTTACCCGTTGATCAGCGCAAGGCCTTGCAGTCAGCCGCTGACCGTGTGCGCATTTACCATGAAAAGCAGTTGATGGCATCTTGGAGCTATACCGAAGCAGATGGCACCTTGCTTGGTCAACAAGTGACGGCGCTAGATCGTGTCGGATTATATGTACCAGGTGGGAAAGCGGCTTATCCTTCGTCAGTATTGATGAATGCCATTCCTGCCAAAGTGGCTGGGGTAAAGGAGCTAATTATGGTTGTGCCTACGCCTAATGGCGAACGTAATCAATTGGTATTTGCAGCAGCAGCGATTGCTGGCGTCAATCGTGTCTTTTGTATTGGAGGCGCGCAAGCAGTAGGTGCATTAGCTTATGGCACTGCAACCGTGCCGCAGGTTGATAAAATTGTAGGCCCAGGTAATGCTTATGTTGCAGCTGCAAAGAGACGCGTGTTTGGTGTAGTGGGCATCGACATGGTGGCAGGTCCTTCAGAAATCTTAGTCATCTGCGATGGCAAGACTAACCCAGACTGGGTGGCAATGGATCTGTTTAGTCAAGCTGAGCATGATGAATTAGCGCAAGCTATCTTATTGAGCCCAGATGCAGATTTCTTAAATAGAGTGAGCGATAGTATTGAAAGGCTGGTGGCAGAAATGCCCCGCAAAGACATTATTACTAAGTCATTAACTGACAGAGGTGCCTTGATTCATGTGCGTGATCTAGATGAAGCCGCCGCAATCAGTAATTACATTGCGCCTGAGCATTTAGAGCTGTCAATTGATGATCCGTTAGCGTTTAGTCAAAAAATTAAACACGCAGGAGCCATATTTATGGGTCGTGATACCTGTGAGGCTTTAGGCGACTACTGTGCTGGGCCTAACCATGTATTACCAACTTCGCGCACAGCCAGATTCTCTTCACCTCTAGGAGTCTATGATTTTCAAAAGCGTTCAAGTTTAATTATGGTGTCATCAAGTGGCGCACAGGTGTTAGGCAAAGTTGCAGCAACACTGGCGTACGGTGAAGGCTTGCAAGCACATGCGCGTAGCGCTGAATACCGCTTAAAGAATACCGCCTAAAGATGAGTCAATATTGGAGTGATATTGTCCATAAGCTGACGCCATATGTTCCTGGCGAGCAGCCTAAGTTAGATAATTTGGTGAAGCTCAATACCAATGAGAATCCGTACGGGCCTAGTCCTAAGGTCATGGATGCGCTTCGACAGGAAGTGGCTGACACGCTGCGTTTATATCCTGATCCTAATTCCGAGGCATTAAAAGCCGCGATTGCTAATGCGCATCAACTAAAATCAAGTCAAGTGTTTGTCGGTAATGGTTCTGATGAGGTGTTAGCTCATGTATTCCAGGCTTTGTTAAAGCATGATCTGCCCTTACTATTTCCTGATATTAGCTACAGTTTCTACCCAGTGTATTGCAGTTTGTATGCAATAGATTATAAAACCATTGATCTTGCTAGCGACTTCACAATCAATATTGCCGATTATGATCAGCCTAATGGGGGTATTATATTTCCCAATCCTAATGCACCTACTGGCATGCCATTGCCTTTGCAAAAGATCGAACAACTATTAAAAAATAATACTCAGTCAGTAGTTGTTATTGATGAAGCCTATGTTGATTTTGGTACACAATCAGCTGTTAGCTTAATTAATACTTACCCTAACTTATTGGTTACACACACGCTATCAAAGGCGCGCTCATTGGCTGGCCTACGTGTAGGCTACGCTTTGGGATCTCAAGATTTAATCGAAGCGCTCACTCGGGTTAAAGATAGTTTCAATTCATACCCTATAGATCGTTTAGCCTCAGCTGGCGCTATTGCAGCCATGCAAGACGATGTCTATTTTAATAAGACATGTGAAATGGTGATAGCAACGCGAACAAAACTTATCGCGGATTTAGAGTCATTAGATTTTGAAGTATTGCCATCAGGTGCCAATTTTATATTTGCTAAGCATTCGACTAAAGAAGGTGCTGCGATTACTGAAGCACTCCGAGCAAGAAATATTATTGTGCGACATTTTAAAGCGCCTACCCGAATATCGCCTTATTTACGCATTACGATTGGTACTGATGCGCAGTCATTATTGCTGATTAAAGCATTAGTAGAGATACTGAGCTAAAAGAAGGGGAAGCATTGTATAGCTTTGGTATGACGGCTAATACCTGAAAAATACAAAGGATATTTCTTTACCATTAAGCGAAAAAACATAAAAATAACGATAAAAAGTTTGAACTTAGGCGCTAACTGCGGTTATCATGGCGCAATGTGCGTTTTGTGCACGAAATAATAATTACTTTTAATCATATTTTTAATCTTAGTAAATAGCATTTAATTTACTTTAAGTTGGAGGATGTATCATGGCACAAACACAAATGGCTTTAGATTCACTGGATTTTGACGGAACAGTTGCATTGGCAGCTAAAGTTGCTCCACATGTAGATATTTTAGAAATCGGTACACCATGCATTAAGCATAACGGCATTAAATTACTAGAAGTTTTACGTGCTAAATTTCCAAACAACAAAATCTTAGTTGATTTGAAAACTATGGATGCCGGTTTCTACGAAGCTGAACCATTCTATAAAGCTGGTGCAGACATTTGTACAGTTCTAGGTACAGCAGATATTGGCACAATCAAAGGTGTAATTGATGTTGCTAATAAATATGGTAAAAAAGCGCAAGTTGACTTGATTAACGTAGCTGATAAGAAAACACGTACTCTTGAAGTAGCTAAATTAGGCGCGCACATCATTGGCGTGCACACTGGTTTAGATCAACAAGCTGCTGGCCAAACACCATTTAATGACTTAGCAATGGTTGCTGGTTTAGGTTTAGGCGTTGAAATCTCTGTAGCTGGTGGTGTTAAAGCTTCAACTACACAACAAGTTAAAGATGCTGGTGCGACTATCATTGTAGCGGGTGCTGCAATTTACGGCGCAACTGACCCTGCTGCTGCTGCTGCTGAAATTACAGCAATTGCACACGGCGGTTCTGCGAGTGCTGGTGGTGTTAAAAAATATCTACCATGGTTAATCGCTGCAGCTGTTTTGGTTTTACTGTTCACTTTGCTTGGTGGTAAAAAAGCTGAAGAAGCTGCTCCTGCTGTTGAAGCGGCTCCTGCTGCTGAAGTAGCTCCTGCTGCTGAAGCTGCACCAGAAGCTGCACCTGCTGAAGCTGCAAAATAATTAGACGTTAATCATCTTGCAACATCATCAATGTTATTGATGTTGCAAAGAAGTCTAGTTAGCGCAAGCTAATAAACGCAAAGCCTAGTAAAGATAAATTAACATCTTGCTAGGCTTTGTTTTTTATTGATTAGCTTATTTGGTCTGCTTGCATCTGCTTTAGGTTAAAATATGCCCCTAATACAGTTTAAACTATTTCATTTAAGTGATTCTATATGCGCGCTGCTGAAGTAATAAGAAATACCCTAGAAACAAAAATTACCGCCTCTATTAATTTAGATGGGACAGGATTGACACAACTCAATACTGGCTTGGGATTTTTAGATCATATGCTTGATCAAATTGCTCGTCATGGCTTGATGGATATTCAGGTGCATGCCAATGGTGATTTACATATAGATGCGCATCACACTGTTGAAGATATCGGAATTACACTCGGCCAAGCCTTTGCAAAGGCTGTGGGCGATAAAAAAGGAATACGCCGTTACGGACATGCTTACGTGCCGTTAGATGAAGCACTGTCGCGTGTGGTGCTTGATATTTCCGGCCGCCCAGGCTTAGCCTTCGGCTGCGTATTCACCCGTGCCACAATTGGAACGTTTGACGTGGATTTAGTCCATGAATTCTTTCAGGGTTTTGTGAATCATGCCAATATTTCCCTGCATATAGACAATCTAAAAGGCCATAACTCTCACCATCAGGCCGAAACAATTTTTAAAGCTTTCGGACGCGCATTGCGCATGGCCGTAGAGTTGGATTCGCGTATGGAAGGCATGATGCCATCTACAAAAGGTAGCTTATAAGTCTTGATAACGTTCAACCCTATAGGCCAAAGCTATAAAAAAGCATGAAGAAAATTGATATTGCAGTAGTTGATTACGGTATGGGCAATTTACGCTCAGTATCCAAAGCCCTAGAGCATGTTGCGCCTACTAAAACAGTGCTGGTGACAAGCGATCCAGAGCAGTTATTAAAAGCCGAACGAGTGGTATTTCCGGGCCAAGGTGCGATGCCTGATTGCATGCGTGAACTTGATGCACGTGGACTTCGTGAAGCAGTCTTATTTGCTGCTCAAAAAAAACCATTTCTAGGCATATGTATTGGATTGCAGATGCTGTTCGAGCATTCTGAAGAAGGCAATGCTGCTGGCTTAGGTTTGTTTAAAGGTGAAGTGAAGCGCTTTGCATTGGAAGATATGCATCTTAGCAATGGCGATAAGTTAAAAGTGCCGCATATGGGCTGGAATCAAGTATATCAAAGCACAAACAATGGGGTAGCGCCGCATGCATTATGGCAAGGCATTGCTGATGGCGCTAGATTCTACTATGTACATAGCTATTATGTGCAGCCTGCAGATGCTAGCTTGACTGCTGGATTTAGTGAATATCCAAATCGATTTACCAGTGCAATTGCAAATAATAATTTATTTGCTGTACAGTTTCACCCAGAAAAAAGTGCAAGTGCAGGTTTGCAATTGTTAAGCAATTTTGTAGACTGGCAACCTTAATAGTTGCCGTTTTTTTAAACCCTCTTTTTTTGTTTGTAATTTTTTAAATACCTACTATGTTAATTATCCCAGCAATTGATCTCAAAGACGGCCATTGTGTCAGACTTAAACAAGGCTTAATGGAAGAGTCCACTGTATTCTCAGAAGACCCAGGTGCCATGGCCCGCCACTGGGTAGATCGCGGTGGCAAACGTTTACATTTAGTGGATTTAAATGGTGCATTTGCTGGCAAGCCAGTAAATGAAGCCGCGATTAAGGCTATCGTCAAGGCCGTAGGCGGTGATATTCCTATCCAGTTGGGTGGCGGCATTAGAGACCTAGAAACTATAGAGCGCTACCTTGATAGCGGCATTGATTATGTGATTATCGGAACTGCTGCAGTTAAAAATCCAGGCTTCTTGCATGAAGCTTGTTATGCATTCCCTGGCCAAATTATGGTGGGATTAGATGCAAAAGATGGAAAAGTAGCGGTAGATGGTTGGTCTAAGCTCACAGGCCATGATGTGATAGATTTAGCCAAAAAATTCGAAAACTATGGTGTTAACGCTATTGTTTACACAGATATTGGCCGAGATGGCATGTTGACTGGCGTTAACATTGAAGCCACGGTTGCACTTGCGCAAGCACTGACCATTCCGGTAATTGCTTCTGGCGGTGTGACTAATCTAGATGACGTACGTAAATTATGTGCTGTAGCGAGTGAAGGTATTATTGGCACTATTACGGGCCGTGCAATTTATGAAGGCACATTGGACTTTACCGCAGCACAAGCCTTGGCAGACGAGCTGAGCTAATGGGTTTAGCCAAAAGAATCATCCCGTGTTTAGATGTCACCGATGGACGCGTAGTAAAAGGTATTAATTTTCTTGAGCTCCGTGATGCGGGCGATCCTGTTGAAGTTGCTAAGCGTTATGATGAGCAGGGTGCAGATGAACTTACTTTTTTGGACATTACTGCCAGTTCAGATAATCGTGGCTTAATTCTTCATATTATTGAACAGGTGGCTTCTCAAGTATTTATTCCATTGACTGTTGGTGGTGGTGTACGCGAAGTTGAAGATGTGCGCCGTTTACTAAATGCAGGGGCAGACAAGGTTAGTATCAATACCACTGCTGTATTGAATCCACAAATGGTGGCAGACGCAGCTAGTCGCTTTGGTTCACAATGTATCGTTGTCGCTATTGACGCTAAAAAAGTAGATAATCAGCCCTATCAGTGGGAAGTATTCACGCACGGTGGTCGCAAAGCGACTGGGCTTGATGCTGTGGAGTGGGCAAAGAAAATGGTGGCCTTAGGCGCAGGTGAGTTACTAATTACCAGTATGGATAGAGATGGCACCAAAATTGGTTTTAACAATCCATTAAATCGCGCGATTTCAGATGCGGTGGCCGTTCCTATCATTGCCTCAGGAGGCGTAGGTAATTTGCAGCACTTAGTGGACGGTGTAAAAGTGGGGGGTGCAGACGCTGTGCTTGCTGCTAGTATCTTTCACTATGGAGAATATACGGTGAAACAAGCCAAACAATATATGGCCCAACATGGCATAGAAGTTAGGTTATAAATTGACTCAATCTAAAAGTTGGTTAGATGAAATAAATTGGGATGCTAATGGGCTAGTGCCAGTCATTGCGCAAGAGCGAAATACTGGACATATTCTGATGTTTGCATGGATGAACCGTGAAGCGTTGCAACTAACTTCTAACAGTATGCAGGCGGTATATTGGTCACGTTCACGCAATAGGCTTTGGCGGAAAGGTGAGGAGTCAGGACATGTTCAACTTGTATCTGAAATTCGATTAGACTGTGATGAGGATGTAATCCTGCTTACTATCGATCAGGTTGGTGGCATTGCGTGTCACACGGGTCGGCATAGTTGTTTCTTCAAAACGTTACAAAATGGACATTGGCTTATAGATCAGGCCGTGATTAAGAACCCGGAAGAAATTTATAAACATGAATGATATTTTAAATCGCTTAGCGGATCTGTTAGAGCAAAGAAAAGGTGCTGATGCGCAAACTTCTTATGTGGCCAATCTTTATGCCAAAGGTATGGATAGCATATTGAAAAAAGTCGGTGAAGAGGCAACAGAAACCATTATTGCCGCTAAAAATGGTGATCAACAGCACATTATTTATGAAACAGCTGACTTGTGGTTTCATACCTTGGTGATGCTTGCGCAAGCTGGACTAAAACCGCAAGACGTTTTAGATGAACTGGCTAGGCGTGAAGGTTTGTCAGGCATAGCCGAAAAAGAATCTAGGACAGCAGGAAGTAAAGAAAAATGAGTGGAGACTGCATCTTTTGTAAGATCGCTAATGCTCAAATCCCTTCCAAAAAAATCTACGAGGATGAAGAGGTCATAGCTTTTCATGACATCCATCCTAACGCCCCAGTGCATTTTTTAATTGTGCCTAAATTACACATTGAGAGTTTGATTAGTTGTGAATCGCAGCATCAAGCGCTATTAGGAAAATTGTTGCTATTAGCACCTAAGCTTGCTAAAGAGCAAGGTTTAGCCGGATTTCGTACTATGATCAATACAGGTCATGACGGCGGGCAAGAAGTATTTCATATACACTTGCATGTATTCGGTGGCAGCGCTAAGCTACCTAAGACCTAAAATGTAATTTTATCGACCGTACTTGCAATAAAAACTATTATTAAGGAGAGTCAAAATGGGTTCATTAAGCATCTGGCATTGGTTAATCGTATTATTAATTGTGGTATTAATTTTCGGTACAAAAAAACTACGCAATATGGGGGGTGATGTCGGCGGTGCAGTAAAAAACTTCAAGGAAGCTATGAATGAAGAAACTGCTACACCTGTTGCTATTCAAAGCAGTGCGGTAACAAAAGCGGCGGAAGTGTCCCCAGCGGTTAAGGCTGCGCCTAAAAAGAAAGTGGCGGTTAAGCCAGCTGCAGTTAAAAAAGTAGCAGCTCCAAAAGTAGTTGCGGCTACAGCTAAACCTAAGGCTGTAGCTAAGCCTAAAGCGCCAGCGAAAGCAAAAGCACCTGCAAAGCCTAAAGCTGTAGCTAAGCCAAAAGCTGTAGCAACCAGCAAGGCCTAGCAGACAGTTGTTATCGTTATTCTAAGTCTGCGCATTCGTGTTTGATGTTTCTTTCTCTGAGTTGGTTGTGATTGCAGTGGTTGCGCTGATTGTGATCGGCCCAGAGAAGTTGCCTAAAGTTGCGCGTACTTTAGGCGCATTAATGGGCCGTATGCAAAGATATATGACTGATATTAAAGAAGAAGTGAATCGTGAAGTACGCTTTCAGGAGTTGCAGCAACTGCAACAGGAAATCCAAGCTACGGTTGTTCAAACTCAAGCCAATATTCAACATCAAGCACACACCATAAACCAAGAATTGGATTTTCAAGGGACTGCTACACAGCCAGTCATTAAAAAGAAGCCAACTGCACGCAAGAAAATTCCAGCTAAAGTTAAGTCTAGCTAGTGACCCCTACCGATAATTTCATCTCTCATTTGATAGAGTTGCGCTCACGTCTATTGCGCATAGTAATTGGATTTAGCTTGGTTTTTATCGCTTTTTTCCCATTCGCAAACAGAATTTATGCGCTATTAGCAGCACCGTTGTTAAGTAAATTACCAGCTGGCGGGCAGATGATTGCCACCGCAGTGACCACCCCATTTTTTGTGCCAATGAAAGTAGCGATGATGGCTGCATTTATTGTTTCCTTGCCGCATACGATGTATCAGGTTTGGACTTTTGTTGCGCCTGGCCTATATGCGCATGAAAAGAAATTCATGATTCCGATGATTGTGGCCAGTAGTTTTCTGTTTCTTGCTGGCATGGCATTTGCCTACTTTTTAGTATTCCCAGTAATTTTTGGTTTTATTGTTGGCACAGCTCCTAAAGGAGTAGCCGTTATGACAGATATCGGCAACTATTTAGATTTTGTACTTACCTTGTTTTTCGCATTTGGATTAGCATTTGAGGTGCCAATTGCCGTGGTGATGGCCGTGCGTTTTGCATGGGTCACAGTAGAGCAATTGAATCAAGCTCGAGCTTATGTGGTTGTCGCAGCCTTTGTGATTGGTGCTGTATTTACGCCGCCAGATATAATTTCTCAGTTTATGTTGGCAATACCAATGTGGCTGTTGTATGAACTGGGTATTCTTGTAGCAAAATATACCAAACAAGCCCCTGCGCATAGAATTCTGCCTCCAAGTTAGTTGCTACTTGGAGTAACTACTCTTTCATTAGGCTAGGTTTTGGCCTTTTGCCAATAATGATGGTTACGTTTAAAGCCTTCTCAGCACGTGCAATTTTAAGATGGGCTTTTTGATTGGGCTTCAGCACTGCAATTAAATTGAGCATGCCAGGGCTATCTAAAACTGGTTTGCCCTCAATTTCTAATAAAATATCACCCGCACGCAGACCAGCATTGTCGGCGGGGCTGTTTCTTAACACTCCGGCAATTAAAGCACCTTGTTGTTTGCTTAGCTTAAATGACTCTGCTAATTCTGGTGTAATATCTTGAGCCTCTATGCCAATCCAGCCTCGGGTTACGGTCCCTTTGGTTACGATCTGCTCCATTACCTGACGAGCTAATGTGGCTGGAATGGCAAATCCTATCCCCATGGAGCCGCCATTGCGTGAATAAATGGCACTATTTACCCCCACTAAATTGCCGTCAGTATCAATTAGTGCACCACCAGAATTCCCGGGATTGATAGAGGCGTCGGTTTGAATGAAATTCTCAAAAATATTTATACCCAAGTGATTGCGCCCAAGCGCACTTACGATGCCTTGCGTTACGGTTTGGCCTACACCAAACGGGTTACCTATAGCTAATACCACATCCCCTACGGTCAGTCTGTCTGAGCTGGCAAAAGTAATTGCTGGCAAATGGTCAGCGTTTACTTTGATAAGAGCAAGATCAGTATCAGGATCTGTGCCTACAACTTTAGCTGACATTTTACGACCATCAGCCAGTGCAATTTCAATTTCATCTGCAGCTGCAACCACATGATTGTTGGTCAGAATTAATCCCTGCTCACTGACAATAACACCTGATCCCAAGCTGTTCTCTGGTTGAGATTGAGCGTCTGGATCGTCTAATTGATCGCCGAAAAACTGACGAAAGTTTGGGTCTTCCAAGTATTTTTGATGGGGATTAACAGCCACTTTTTTGCTGGTAAAAATATTAACAACGGAGGGCATCGCTTTTTTTGCCGCATAGCTATAAGAGCCAGTTAAACTGAGTCTCGCGCTTGACTCGACCTGTTTCACAACGATGGTTTGCCCATTACTGACAAAATCGGGAAAGAAAATACGCAACACGAAAAGTAGCGCTAGGCACAGCGTCACTGCCTGTGCAAAAATAAGCCATAATCTTTTGTGTAGCTGATTGATCATAATGTCAGATATATATTTAATTAATAGTAATCGGAATGTCTAAGTAGTGTAATACGTTTCATCATTATATCGGGACGTTCAGTGAATAAAACAATAGCAACATCACAATAAGGAAGATCGGCATGGTTGAAATCAATACCTTAGTTAATTATAGCCAGCAGTTGATGCAGGTATCAAGCTTTCAAGACTTTTGTCCAAATGGCCTTCAGGTTGAAGGTAAGGTGGAGGTGCGGAAAATAGTCACAGGTGTCACGGCGAGTATGGCGCTCATTGAAGCGGCACATGACGCTAAAGCTGATCTAATTTTGGTGCATCATGGCTATTTCTGGCGAAATGAAGATCCGAGGGTTGTCGGGATTAAACGTAATCGCTTAGGTTTTTTATTGAAACACAATTTGAATTTAATGACTTACCATTTGCCATTAGACGCGCACGCGAAGTTTGGAAATAATGTGCAGCTAGGTAAAAAATTAGGGATTACTATGACAGACTATCATGGTGAGTCCGACTTGGTGGCTGTTGGTTATTTAGAGCAAGCCATTAAGTTGGTTGATTTTTCTCAGCATATAGAAAATGTACTGCAACGTGCTCCTTTAGTCATCGGAGATGGTCAAAAAATGGTGAAGAAGATCACCTGGTGCACAGGGGCTGCACAAAATTATATGGACTCAGTTATTGCGCTAGGAGCTGACGTATTTATTAGTGGTGAAATATCTGAACAAACGACGCACCAAGCAGTCGAATCTGGCGTTGCTTATATCGCTGCTGGACATCATGCAACTGAGCGTTATGGTGTGCAAGCCCTAGGGGAACACTTAGCCGAAAAATTTGGTCTGCAGCATGAATTTATTGACATCAAAAATCCAGTTTAATTGTTTTATTTCAGTCACTTAATAAATAAAGCTTTAATTAGGTAGTGGGAAATAGTATAATTCTGCCTTTGCAATTGCGGCCGTAGGTTGGGAATTGTAAATTTTACGCTTTAAATTTTTACGTCGTTATTTTGCATCATTATTTTCAAGTAATTTTGTTAAGAGCAAGCTGATGCTAGCCCCAAAAAGGTGACGTTTCATATCCAACTCATCTATTTTAGTTAATGAGGAAAACATGTCAGACAAAAAAAGTAACGAGCAAGTGCCGGGCTCAGCAACTGAGCAAGCTTCGCAGGTAGATGTAGAAAAGCGTAAATTCTTAATTGCAACGTCAGCGGTTGGTGCGCTTGGCTGTGCTGCTGTTGCTGTTCCGTTTATTAAAAGCATGACGCCGAGTGAGCGCGCCAAAGCGGCAGGCGCTCCGGTTGAAGTGGATATCAGTAAAATTGCACCAGGAACTATGATTACCGCCGAGTGGCGCGGTAAGCCAGTGTGGATTATTAATCGTACTGATGAAATGACCGCAGAACTGGCTCATCATAATGATCAGCTTTCTGACCCTAGTTGTGAGGTGACTTCACAGCAACCCTCTTATTGTAAGAATGAAAATCGTGCGATTAAACCTAACCTAGCGGTAATTGTAGGTATATGTACGCATCTTGGATGTTCGCCTACAGCTAAGCTGCAGGCGAATGGTGATATGGGGGCCAATTGGACTGGCGGATTCTTCTGCCCATGTCATGGCTCTAAATTTGATTTAGCTGGTCGCGTATTTAAGGGTTCGCCTGCGCCGATTAATTTGGTAGTGCCCCCATATAAATATTTAACAGAGAATACATTGCTTATTGGCGTTGATACGGAAGAGAAAGCCTAATCATGACAGATACTAAAAAATCAGCTGCGACCAGTAAGTTAGATAGCGCTTTATCTTGGGTGGACGATAGATTCCCACTTACCAGTAATGTTAAAGCGCACTTAACGGAATATTACGCTCCGAAAAATTTCAATTTCTGGTACTTTTTTGGCTCATTAGCCATGATGGTGTTGGTTTTACAAATACTAACGGGCATTTTTCTTACTATGCATTACAAACCTGATGCTGATCTAGCCTTTGGTTCTGTGGAATACATCATGCGTGATGTTCCTTGGGGCTGGTTAATTCGCTATATGCACTCAACAGGCGCTTCTATGTTTTTTGTTGTCGTCTATCTACATATGTTTAGAGGCATTATTTACGGCTCATATCGCACGCCACGTGAATTATTATGGCTGTTTGGTGTAGGTATATTTTTGTGTTTAATGGGAGAGGCATTTTTTGGGTACCTATTACCTTGGGGTCAAATGTCTTACTGGGGCGCACAAGTTATTGTAAATTTGTTCTCTGCGATTCCGTTCATTGGGCCTGATGTTTCTGAGTGGCTGCGCGGCGATTATCTAGTGTCAGATGCTACCTTGAATCGCTTCTTTGCTTTTCATGTGATTGCCTTACCTTTTGTATTGGTAGGATTAGTGGCAGCACATTTAATAGCTTTACATGAAGTTGGATCAAACAATCCTGATGGCATTGAGATCAAAAAATTAAAAGATAAGAAAACTGGCATACCTTTAGATGGCATTGCCTTTCATCCCTATTACACGGTTAAAGATATGGTGGGGGTCGCGGTATTTTTAATTGTTTTTTCAGTTGTTATCTTTTTTGCACCAGAAATGGGTGGCTATTTCTTAGAGGCTAATAATTTTGTACCTGCCAACCCTCTAGTCACGCCAGCACACATTGCGCCAGTATGGTATTTCACGCCTTACTATTCTGTGTTGCGTGCAGTGCCGCCGATCTTAAACTCACAATTTCCAGGTGTGGCTGCAATGGGTCTTTCTGTATTGGTGTTTGCGTTATTGCCATGGTTAGATAAAAGCCCAGTTAAATCAATTAGGTACCGTGGAACTTTGTATAAAAAATGGTTGGCGGCCTTTGTGATGAGCTTTCTAGTATTAGGTTACCTTGGTACTGAGCCTTCCAATATTTGGGGTCAGTTCGGCAGTTGGTTGGGTAATGCTGAGCGAGCAACCGTTGTAGCGCGTATAGCAACTACAGTTTATTTTGCATTTTTTGTGTTGATGCCTTGGTATACCAAAAAAGACAAAACCTTGCCAGTGCCAGAAAGGGTAACGGGATAATCAAAATGAAAAAATTTCTATTACTGCTAGCAATATTGCCGTCTTTAACCTTTGCTAATGCTGAGGTTCATTTAGATAAGGCACCTATAGATGCATCTAATCATGAGTCGTTGCAACGCGGTGCAAGAACCTTTGTTAATTATTGTTTAAATTGCCATAGCGCAAATTACATGCGTTACAACCGTCTTTTAGATATCGGACTTACTGAGAAACAAATCGCAGATAATTTACTTTTTGCTGATGGTAAAGTTGGTGATCAAATGAAAGTGGCAATGAATAAAGGCGACGCTAAGAAGTGGTTTGGGGTAGCGCCACCTGATCTGTCTGTTGAGGTGCGTGCACGTGGAGCCGATTGGGTTTATACATACTTGCGCGGTTTTTATCGCGATGAAAGTAGTACAACTGGTTGGGGTAATTGCGTGTTTGACCCAGTTTCATGCAAAGTATCTATGCCACATGTACTTTATGAGTTGCAAGGTGTGCAAGTCATGAATCACGAGACGCATGAGTTAACGCTGACTAAACCTGGACGTATGTCTGTTGCTGAATACGATAGTTTTATTGGCGATTTATCTAATTACATGGCTTATATGGCCGAACCTGCAAAACAACAGCGTAATCATTTAGGCTGGTTTGTATTAATATTTTTAGGGGTGTTGTTAGTACTTACTTACAAACTCAAAAAAGCTTATTGGAAGGATATACATTAAATGATGACTTTATACTCTGGGACGACTGATCCCTATAGCCACCGTTGCCGAATTGTTTTATTTGAAAAAGGCATGGATTTTCAAGTCATTGATGTCGATCTTGCAAACAAGCCAGAAGACTTGGCTATCATCAACCCTTACAATCAAGTGCCGGTGTTAGTGGAGCGTGATTTAGTACTGTCTGAAGCTAATATTATTAATGAATATATCGATGAGCGTTTTCCACATCCACAATTGATGCCACCAGATCCAGTGATGCGTGCTCGTGCTCGTTTGTTTTTGTATAGCTTTGAAAAAGATCTATTTGATCATATTAAAGATATTGAGTCTGATGATGAAATGAAGGCTGACAAAGCACGCGCAACGATTCGTGATAATTTGACCCAATTAGTGCCTATTTTTTCAAAGCAAAACTATTTGCTTGGAGATGAATACTCAATGCTAGACGTCGCGGTAACACCGTTGCTATGGCGTTTAGGTCACTATGGTATTGAATTGCCGAATCAAGCGACAGCTATATTAAAATATGCTGAGCGTTTATTCTCAAGACCATTGTATGCGGACGCTATGACGCCATCAGAAAAAGCAATGCGCAAATAAACAATTAAAAGCACGGATACCCGTGCTTTTAATTGATAATCACAAACGCTATGACAACACTCACATCAACCAAACCATACTTGGTACGTGCCATACATGAGTGGTGTATGGATAATAATCTAACGCCACACCTTCTTGTCTCAGTCGATGCTAAAACCCGTGTGCCAATGGCTTACGTCAAAGACGGCGAAATTGTACTCAATCTTAGCTATAGTGCTACCAAAGATCTGCACCTAGACAATGAGGCAGTTGTGTTCTCAGCACGTTTTGGTGGCATATCACAAAACTTATACATACCTATGCATGCGGTTAGAGGAATCTTTGCCCGTGAAAACAGCCAAGGTATGTTTTTTGAAATAGACGCTGATTCGACAGATTTAGAACTAAATTTATCGGATGAAAACATAACTGAAACCACGTCAGATAAGCCTTTGGAGGCATCTGATAAAGTAAAAAGTAAAAAACCTACATTAACTATCGTAAAGTAGCTTAACTTTTAGCTAAAAGTCAGTATAATACGCAACTCAAATAAACGCCGGATTAGCTCAGTTGGTAGAGCAGCGCACTTGTAATGCGAAGGTCGTCAGTTCGATTCCGACATCCGGCACCAAATTCTTAGTAGTTACCCTTTTTATACATTTGACAGCAAGTCAAATTGTCAGCATAATCGCGGGTTCGGTTTGGAGGGGTGGCCGAGTGGTTAAAGGCGACGGACTGTAAATCCGTTCTCTCAGAGTACGAAGGTTCGAATCCTTCCCCCTCCACCATAATTTGTTCTATATCGTATGGTAATGAAATATCGTAGCAGAAATAGTTTGAGCCTGTAGGCGTTGGTTTTGATGGGTGCGCGGGTGTAGCTCAGTTGGTAGAGCTTCAGTTTTCCAAACTGAATGTCGCGAGTTCGAGTCTCGTCGCCCGCTCCAAGCGATTGAGTAGCGAAACCTTATTTATTAGGTAAGCGCCCATGTGGCTCAGTGGCAGAGCACTCCCTTGGTAAGGGAGAGGTCGCGGGTCCGATTCCCGCCATGGGCACCATGAAGTATTGAAATATGAATTTTGTTGTAACGAGTAGCACTTTAAATTTGAACAAGTTTTATTAATTTTAATAAAACTTATAGTTAATAAAATATTGTAAAGGACTGAAGCAATGGCAAAAGGTAAATTTGAGCGGACCAAGCCGCACGTTAACGTTGGAACGATTGGTCACGTGGATCATGGTAAGACAACATTAACTGCAGCTTTAACGACAATTCTTTCAAAGAAATTTGGTGGCGAAGCAAAAGCTTACGATCAAATTGATGCTGCACCGGAAGAAAAAGCACGTGGTATTACGATTAATACTGCCCACGTTGAGTATGAGACACAAAACCGTCACTACGCTCACGTTGACTGTCCAGGCCATGCCGACTATGTAAAGAACATGATTACTGGTGCAGCGCAAATGGATGGCGCGATTCTAGTATGTTCAGCAGCTGATGGCCCTATGCCACAAACGCGTGAGCACATTTTGTTAGCACGTCAAGTTGGCGTACCTTACATTGTTGTATTCCTTAACAAAGCAGACATGGTTGATGATGCAGAGTTATTAGAACTAGTTGAAATGGAAGTGCGTGAATTGCTAAGCAAATACGACTTCCCAGGTGACGATACACCAATCATTCACGGTTCAGCTAAGTTAGCTTTAGAAGGTGACCAATCACCTATCGGCGAACCAGCAATCTTAAAACTAGCTGAAGCATTAGATACTTACATTCCAATGCCAGAGCGCGCAATTGACGGTGCATTCTTAATGCCAGTTGAAGATGTGTTCTCAATCTCAGGTCGCGGTACTGTTGTGACTGGTCGTATTGAACGCGGTATTGTAAAAATCGGTGATGAAATTGAAATTGTTGGTATTAAACCAACAATCAAAACCATCTGTACTGGTGTTGAAATGTTCCGTAAGTTGCTTGATCAAGGTCAAGCAGGCGATAACGTAGGTGTATTGCTACGTGGTACAAAACGTGAAGAAGTGGAACGTGGTCAAGTATTGTCAAAAGCTGGCTCTATTAAACCGCACACAAAATTCACTGCAGAAATCTATGTGTTAGGTAAAGATGAAGGTGGTCGTCATACACCATTCTTCCAAGGTTACCGTCCACAATTCTACTTCCGTACAACAGATGTAACGGGTGCAGTAGAATTGCCAGCAGGTACAGAAATGGTAATGCCAGGTGATAACGTTTCAATTACTGTAACGTTAATTGCTCCAATTGCGATGGAAGATGGTTTACGCTTCGCGATTCGTGAAGGCGGCCGTACTGTTGGTGCTGGTGTAGTTGCTAAGATTATTGAGTAATTAGTTTTATAGAATGCATAGCTAATTGTGAGATTAGTTATGCACTAAAAAGCTACGCTAATAACTAGCGTAGCTTTTTAAGTTGTAAGCAACAGGCCAATAGCTCAACTGGTAGAGTATCGGTCTCCAAAACCGAGGGTTGGGGGTTCGAAACCCTCTTGGCCTGCCAAATTTGGAGTAAAGATTTATTTAGATTTTGATGTGATATTCAAAAACTGTTTAAGTCTGGTATAAATTTTTAGTCACTATTAAGTAAATTATGGTCAACAAAATCAAGTTGTTGGTGGCATTTTTGCTACTTGCTGCAGGTGTCGCTGGATTTTATCTGCTCGCAGATAAGCCAATGATATTGCGCATCTTTGCAGTGCTATCTGGCATAGGCGCATCAATTGGTATGTTATGGATTACTCCAGTTGGACAGCAGTCGCTTACCTTTATAGGTGAAGCTGTTGCCGAGGCCCGTAAAGTCGTGTGGCCAACTCGGAAAGAAACAATTCAAACCACATTAGTGGTGTTCGTACTAGTAGTCATTATGGCTGCCTTTTTGGCAGTTGTTGATGTTGGTTTTGCTTACATGGTGCAGTGGTTAATGGGACGGAGCGCGTAATGAGTATGAAATGGTACGCGGTACAAGCCTTCTCAGGCTTTGAAAAATCAGTACAAAGAGGCATAGAAGAACGCATTGTCCGTTCTGGTCTGCAAGATCAGTTCGGTCAAATTTTGGTGCCTATTGAAGAAGTTATTGAAATGAAGGCTGGGCAAAAGAAAATCTCAGAAAGAAAGCTTTATCCAGGCTATGTGCTAGTGCAAATGGCGATGACGGATGAAAGTTGGCATTTAGTAAAGAGTACACCACGTGTAACAGCGTTTATTGGCGGAAGTGCACAAAGGCCTACGCCAATTAAAGATAAAGAAGTAGATATCATCTTGCAGCGCATTGATGAAAGTAAAAGCAATCCAACGCAAAAACTTACCTTTGAAAAAGGCGAGTCAATTCGCATTACGGACGGTCCATTTAAAGACTTCTCAGGTAATGTTGAAGATGTTAACTATGAGAAAAGTAAACTGCGTGTATCTGTGGTCATTTTCGGTCGCTCAACACCAGTAGAGTTGGAATTCAGTCAGATAGAAAAAGAAGTTTAAGGCAGTATTTATTAACGGGGAGCTTAATTAAATTTAAGCGTTAACACCCACATTAGGAGTTATAGCATGGCAAAGAAAGTTATTGGCTATATTAAACTGCAGATTCCTGCAGGAAAAGCCAACCCAAGTCCTCCAGTCGGTCCAGCGTTAGGTCAACGTGGTCTTAATATTATGGAATTTTGTAAAGCATTTAATGCTGCAACTCAAGGTGTAGAGCCTGGTTTGCCAATTCCTGTAGTGATTACAGCGTTTGCTGATAAGAGCTTCACTTTTATAATGAAAACGCCGCCGGCGACAATTCTTATTAAAAAAGCTGCAAATATTACTAAAGGCTCACCGCGTCCACATACAGACAAAGTTGGCAAGATTACTCGTAAACAAGCTGAAGAAATTGCAACAGCCAAAAGGCCTGATTTAACAGCGGCTGATATGGATGCTGCAGTTCGTACTATTGCCGGTAGTGCACGTAGTATGGGTATTGAAGTGGAGGGTGTATAACATGTCAGCATCTAAACGTATTACCGCGCTACGCGCTAAGATTGACCGTAACAAAATGTACCCTGTCACTGAAGGTTTAACTTTAGTGAAAGAGAATGCAACTGCAAAGTTTAATGAGTCTGTGGATGCTGTAATCAATTTAGGTATTGATGCGCGTAAATCAGATCAACTAGTTCGTGGCGCTTTGGTATTACCAAACGGCACGGGTAAAACAACTCGCGTAGCAGTTTTTGCTCAGGGTGCTCAAGCCGAAGCTGCTAAAGCGGCTGGTGCTGATGTAGTTGGTTTTGAAGATTTAGCAGAACAAGTTAAAGCTGGTGTTATGGATTTTGACATTGTGATTGCAACTCCTGATGCTATGCGTATTGTTGGTGCTTTAGGTCAAATTTTAGGACCACGCGGTTTAATGCCTAACCCAAAAGTAGGTACTGTTACTCCTGATGCGGCTACTGCAGTTAAAAATGCAAAAGCAGGTCAAGTGCAATACCGTACTGATAAAGGCGGCATCGTGCATTGTACGATTGGCCGTGCTTCATTTACGGTTGAACAATTGCAAGGCAACTTGGCTGCTTTGGTTGATGCTTTAAATAAAGCAAAACCAACATCAACTAAAGGTGTATACCTGAAAAAATTAGCCATCTCTAGCACAATGGGTGCTGGTGTTCGTGTTGATCAATCAACTTTAGCGGTATAAAAAAGAATGATGATTAAGCCTAGATAATCTAGGTTTAATCGCAAAGGGCTTTGGGCTCATTCCTAATGTTTTTACTGTAATTAAGTAATGCAGTGGTAGTGAGGTTATCAAAGACCGTAGGTGTCCGTAAGGATTTAATGTAAGTAATTTATGATGGGCGAATAAGTGAAGGTAACTTTAGTCCTCTGTCATAAATGAACTGAACCCTACGCAGATGGCGTACCCCAGAAACAGGAATTCCTGCCAAATGGTCGCCGTAAAATGGTTTTTATGCCCATGATGTGGATATAAAAGCAGATTCTGTTTTAGCAATAAAGCAGAGATTTTAACGGAAGGAGTAAAGACTTTGAGTCTAAATCTTACAGAGAAAAAAGCAGTTGTAGCTGAAGTTAGCGCACAAGTTGCTATATCACAAGTCATCGTGCTTGCAGAATACCGCGGTACAGGCGTTGCTGATATGACTACGTTACGTGCTAGTGCTAGAGAATCTGGTGTTTTCTTACGCGTACTAAAAAATTCTTTAGTGCGTCGTGCAGTTGAAAATACAGTGTTTTCTGGTCTTGCAAATGACATGGTTGGTCCGCTAGTTTTTGGCATGAGCCAAGATCCAGTGGCTGCAGCAAAAGTGCTCAACAACTTTGCAAAAACAAACGATAAATTCGTGATTAAAGCGGGTGCTGTTCCTAACCAAGTATTAGATATCGCAGGTGTTCAAGCCTTAGCGTCTATGCTTAGTCGTGAAGAATTACTTGCTAAATTTGCTCGTACGCTTAATGAAGTGCCAACGAAGTTTGCGCGTGCGCTTGCGGCAGTTCGTGACGCTAAAGCAGCTTAATCACTCAGCTACATTATTTAATTTTAAGGAATATTCAAATGGCAGTTTCAAATAAAGATATTTTGGCAGCAGTTAGTGCAATGTCAGTTTTAGATTTAACAGCATTCATTAAAGAAATCGAAGAAACATTTGGCGTTTCAGCAGCTGCAGTTGCTGTTGCAGCTTCAGCAGGCGGCGCGGCTACATCAGCTGCTGCTGAGCAAACTGAATTCAACGTAATTCTTTTAACAGCTGGCGAACAAAAAGTTAGCGTGATTAAAGCTGTGCGTGAATTAACTGCATTAGGTCTAAAAGAAGCTAAAGACTTAGTTGACGGCGCTCCTAAGGCAATTAAAGAAGGTGTTTCTAAAGCAGATGCTGATGCAGCATTGAAGAAATTGATTGAAGCTGGTGCAACTGGCGAAATCAAATAAACCATCAGTTAATGGTTAAATTGGGCTGACGGGAAACCGTCAGCCTTATCCGTTTTTAAAGACGGATAGTGTTACAGGATGTAAATAATTTCGTATTGATTTATGAAGTTAGAAATCAAAGTACTTAGATTTTTATTTAGATTTATTCATTTAGATTTTGTAAATAGTATTTTTATTTCTGCCTTCAAACACCAGGAGATGCAATGAGCTATTCCTTCACCGAAAAGAAACGCCTTCGTAAAAGTTTCGCTAAGCGCGAAAGCGTGCAAGAAATCCCATACTTGCTCGCAATGCAGTTAGAGTCTTACGCTGCTTTTTTGCAAGCAAACACCACTGCGGATCAACGCACTGAAAGTGGCTTGCAATCAACTTTTAGTTCCGTTTTTCCTATCATCAGTCACTCAGGTAATGCCCGCTTAGATTATGTTAGTTATCAGCTTGGCGCTGAGCCTTTTGACGTGAAAGAATGTCAGCAACGTGGATTGACCTACGCTGCTCCATTGCGCGTTAAAGTTCGCTTAACAATCATGGATAAAGAGGCTTCAAAGCCAACCGTGAAGGAAGTTAAAGAGCAAGAAGTTTACATGGGTGAATTGCCTTTGATGACTGAAAATGGCTCATTTGTGATTAATGGTACTGAGCGTGTAATTGTTTCTCAATTACATCGTAGCCCAGGCGTATTCTTTGAACATGACCGTGGTAAAACACACAGTTCAGGTAAGTTACTATTCTCTGCTCGTATCATTCCTTACCGTGGTTCATGGTTAGATTTTGAGTTTGATCCTAAAGATTACTTGTATTTCCGTATCGATCGTCGCCGTAAAATGCCAGTGACTATCTTGCTTAAAGCACTTGGTTATACGCCTGAGCAAATTATCAGCACTTTCTTTGATTTTGATACTTTCACTATAGGTAAATCAGGTATTGAATTTACAGTCGTTCCTGAACGCTTACGTGGGGAAGTTGCAAAATTCGATATCGTTGCTAAAAACGGCGAAGTGATAGTTGCTAAAGATAAGCGCATTACAGTTAAGCATATCCGTGACATGGAAAAAGCCGGTGTCAGCAAGATTGCTGTGCCTCAAGACTTTATTTTAGGTCGTGCGATTGCTAACAATATTGTTGATCAGGAAACTGGTGAAGTTGTTGCTAATGCTAATGATGAAATCACAGAAGTACTGTTAGATAAGTTAGTTGCAGCAAATATCACTACAATCAGCACGATCTATTCAAACGATTTAGATCATGGCGATTATATTTCTCAAACTCTACGTATTGATGAAATCCCTGATCAATACAGTGCACGCGTAGCTATTTACCGCATGATGCGTCCAGGCGAACCTCCAACTGAAGACTCAGTTGAAGCATTATTTAATGGCCTATTCTTCAATGAAGATCGCTATGATTTATCACGTGTTGGTCGCATGAAGTTTAACCGTCGCGCATTCCCTGAGAAGGCTGAAGAGCGCCAATCTAATTGGATGCGTAGGTTCTATGAAGAAAAAGGTGCGCGCGGTGCTGAGGGTGCTTACATCTTATCTAATGACGATATCTTAGCTGTTATTGGTGTGTTGCTAGAGTTGCGCAATGGCCGTGGTGAAATTGATGATATTGATCACTTAGGTAATCGCCGCATTCGTTCAGTGGGCGAATTGGCTGAAAATCAATTCCGAACTGGTCTTGTACGTGTAGAGCGTGCGGTTAAAGAGCGTTTGTCTCAAGCTGAGTCAGACAATTTAATGCCACATGATTTAATTAATGCAAAACCTGTTTCAAGCGCGATTCGTGAGTTCTTTGGTTCTAGCCAACTGTCTCAGTTTATGGATCAAACCAATCCGCTATCAGAAATTACACATAAACG
>CAIOPD010000003.1 GCA_903860085.1 uncultured Pseudomonadota bacterium | reverse complement strand
GCCATTAGGTTGCCGCTGGCAGCCAAGGTTTCAATGACTACCTTGTTAGCGTCCCAAATACTCATGCCTGCAAAGAGCGCAACACGGCTATAGAATTTACCATCATCGCCTACCGGGCAATCTACTGGTAAGTTATAGCGCGTCCCAACTGCATAGTCATCTAAACCATGGGCTGGTGCAGTGTGTACCAAGCCAGTACCTGCCTCAGCGGTGACATGGTCACCACAAATAACTGGAACTTGCCTAGATTCAAACGGGTGTTGTAATTGTAGATACTCAAGTGCGGCACCCTTACAACTAGCTAAAGTTTTAGTCGTAGTTTCGCCATAGCGTGTGAGCGTTGCCGCGGCCAGCTCATGCGATAGAATCAATAAACCTTTACTGGTTTCGATTAAGTCGTAAGTAAACTCTGGGTGCACAGATACCGCCTGATTGGCCGGTAGCGTCCATGGTGTGGTCGTCCAAATCACAGCGTACGCGTCCGTGTTAACGGTAATGTTAAACGCTACGCTTAGGGCTGCGCTATCGGCTACTTTAAAACCTACATCAATGGCTGGAGAGTTTTTATCTTCATATTCAACTTCCGCCTCAGCCAGCGCAGAAGCACAATCAACACACCAATGCACGGGCTTACTGCCTTGATACAGATAACCATTTTTATAAATTTCACCTAAAGCCCGCATAATATCGGCTTCGGTTTTGAAGTCCATTGTTAGGTAGGGATTTTCCCAATCACCTAGCACACCCAAACGGATAAAATCTTTTTTCTGGCGCGCCACTTGCTCCGCGGCATAATCACGACAAAGCTGACGGAACAAAGCGGGATCTATATTCTTACCGTGAGTTTTTTCTACCATCAGCTCAATCGGCAAGCCGTGACAATCCCAGCCCGGCACATAAGGGGCATCAAAACCACTCATGGTTTTAGATTTAACAATAATATCTTTTAATATTTTATTAACCGCATGGCCAATATGAATATCCCCATTAGCATAGGGTGGCCCGTCATGTAAGATGAATTTTTTAGCGCCTTGGCGTAACTTACGAATACGTGTATATAGTTTTTTGTCCTGCCATTGTTGCAACCAAGCTGGCTCCCGCTTAGCTAAGTCACCACGCATTGGAAAGGTTGTCTCCGGCAGATTGAGTTTATATTGGGCTTTATTATTTTCTTCAGTCATCTCATTATCCAACACATACTGCAGAGTAGCGATTGATAGCGCTATTCCGCATTCATTATTTCAAGGTTTATTTATTCAACTTGCTGCAAAAAATCTTCTTGCCACTGCTACATCTTTTCCGATTTGGGTCTTTAAAGCGTCTAAGTTATCAAACTTCATTTCATCACGTATTTTATGCAAAAATTCTACCCGCACATGCTGGCCGTATAGGTCTTCAGAAAAATCCAACACATTTACTTCTAATAGCAACTTGGGCACGCCTACGATAGTTGGTCGAATTCCTAAGTTGGCTACGCTAGGCAAGCCGTCTAATTTTACCGCATAGACTCCGCTAAGTGCAGGCCTCTCATGGCGCATATGTACATTGGCAGTAGGATAACCTAACTCCCGTCCACGCTTAGCCCCATGCACCACTTTGCCACTCATACTGTAAGGTCGGCCTAATAGGCTAGACGCCTCCTGCAAATTCCCCGCCGCCAGCGCCATACGTACTCGCGTACTGGAAACCCGAGTGCCTTCATTATTACCTTGAGAAGAGTCCACTTGTGGCAACGATATTAAGTTAAAGCCGGACTGGACAAAGTCTTGTATTGAGCCTGCACGCTTTGCACCAAACCTAAAATCTTCACCTACTAAAACAGCTTGCGTATTAAGGGCGTGTCGCAATATATTTTGCATAAACTCGTCTGCAGTTACCTTGGCAAAGCTTTGATTAAAACGGCATACATAAACACGCTCAACTCCAGCAGCAGCAAAATGTTCTAACTTTTCGCGTAGTGAGCAAAGTCTTGTCGGCGCACTTTCTGGTGTAAAAAATTCTCGTGGATGTGGCTCAAAGGTAATCACTGCAGAGATTAAATGTTGCGTCTTCGCCACTTGAATTAATTTACTTAATAAAGCCTGATGCCCTAAGTGCAAGCCATCAAAATTACCAATAGCTAGAGCACAAGGAGATTGTAAGGTGGCAGGAATATGCCTAAAAATCTGCATTAGTGAATCACCCTACGGATGTAATCACGTGGCCTAAACCCTAACAACATCAAAGTGGCAAAATAACTAATTCCGCCTAAAGCTACCAATCCACTGATGTAAATCAGACGCTTGATTAGTCTAAAGTCCAACCAAGCCTCGTTATTACCCATCCCAAAATAAAGTACCAAACCCATGACAATTAAAGCGATTGCTAATTTGGATAAGAACATAAACCAGCCTGGTTGAGGGTGGAATATATTGGCCTTGCGTAAATGGTAATAGAGCAAAGATGCATTAAGACATGCGCCCAATCCTATAGCAAGCGCTAAGCCTGCGTGCTGTAAATGTAGAACAAATACAAATAACACGTTCATCAGTTGGGTAGCCACTAAGGTAAACACGCCGATTTTGACGGGTGTTTTAATATTCTGCCGCGCGTAAAATCCTGGCGCCAAGATTTTAACTAGAATCAATCCAAGCAAACCTAAGCTATAAGCAATTAACGCTTGCTCAGTCATTAATGCATCGTGGCCGGTAAATTTTCCATAATGAAACAACGTAATCACCAATGGCGCAGCTAATACCGCCAATGCGACCGCTGCTGGCGCGGCTAAAATAAAGGTTAAACGCAAACCCCAGTCCAACAACTGAGAGTACTCTCGCGTATCTTGACTAGCATAGGCCTTAGATAAGCTAGGCAACAATATGGTGCCTAAAGCCACCCCCAATACACCAGTGGGGAACTCCATTAAACGGTCAGCGTAATACAGCCAACTAACGCTACCTGTAATTAAAAATGAAGCGAAAATAGTATTAATAATCAAAGAAATTTGCGCAACCGAAACCCCTAACACAGCAGGCCCCATCAGTTTTAAGATTCGCCATACGCCATCATCTTTACGATGAAAATCAAATTTAGGCAATAATCTAATTTCCTTTAAAAACGGAATTTGAAACAAAAGCTGTAAAAACCCGCCCACAAATACCGCCCACGCTAACACTTTAATCGGCTCGGCAAAATGATCAGCAAAAAACAACACCGCAACGATCATAGAAAGATTAAGCCAAACTGGTGTAAAAGCCGGTATACCAAACCGGTTGTAAGTATTGAGTACACCACCAGCCATAGACACTAGTGAAATAAAGAAAATATAAGGGAAGGTGATGCGTAGCAACTCAGCCGTCAGTTGCATTTTTTCTGGATTCGCTTGAAATCCTGGCGCAATAAGGGCCACAATGAAAGGTGCAGCGAGCATACCGAGTAAAGTCACGCCGACTAGAATTAATCCCAGCCAAGTAGCCACGCGATTAATCAGACTGTGTGTATCCTCAAAGTTACGCTGGCTTTTATATTCAGCAAGAATTGGAACGAATGCTTGGCTAAAAGCACCTTCGGCAGAAACACGACGCAAAAGATTAGGAATCTTAAAAGCGACAATAAAAGCATCGCTGACCATACCCGCGCCAAAGACACGCGCAATAAGTGTATCGCGCACAAATCCGAGTATGCGGGACATAAATGTCATACTTCCAACTTTAGCCAGTGCTTTAAGTAAATTCATGAGTAATAAGAGGGGGGATTCAATGTGAAATTTAGCTGCGGAAAAGTGAATTAACCATATATTTGCCAATTTTATCATGCCAGCTGTCATCACGTAGCAATTGCACAGGATATTTACATGATTTTAACTTGCAATGTTTTTACATTATCGATATTATGATCGGCTTCGTATTTTGAATAGCTTTTAGGAAAATCAGATGGCAAATACCGCACAAGCAAGAAAACGTGCTCGTCAAGCAGTTAAGCAACGCGCTCACAATGCAAGTTTGCGTTCTACTTTGCGTACAGCGATTAAAAAAATTATTAAAGCTGTAGAAGCTGGCGACAAAACTGCTGCTACTGCTGCTTACAGCGAGAATGTTAGCGTGATTGACCGCATTGCGGACAAGCAAATCATTCATAAAAACAAGGCGTCACGTCATAAAAGCCGCTTAAATGCTGCTATTAAAGCGATGGCATAAGATTTAATTTAAATCTTATCAATTAAAAAAGCCGAACATTGTTCGGCTTTTTTATTGTTTATAGCTTGTGCATCAAACTTAATCAGAAGAGCTTATTCGCCTATATGTAAATCCGCTCGCACTTTCATGGCCTGCTTAATTGCCTCGTCAAGACTGGCATTGATTACTGTGAAATGCCCCATTTTACGGCCAGCACGTGCGGCTTGCTTGCTATATAGATGCATTTTAAGTTGTGGGTTAGAAAATGCATGTTGCCAATCAGGCTCGGCTATGACACCTGCATCCTCTGGCCAAATATCGCCTAGCAAGTTAACCATGACTGCCGAGCTATGTTGCCTGGCGCTACCCAAAGGCAAGCCAGTTAGCACACGCACTTGCTGTTCAAACTGATTAGTTACGCAGGCATCTAAGGTGAAATGTCCAGAATTGTGAGGACGTGGCGCCATTTCATTGACCAGCAACTCCCCATTACAAACAAAAAATTCCACACCAAGCACCCCAGTGTAGTCAAGTTTCTCTGCCACCATAATAGCAAGCTTTTGTGCTTGATGATTGATCACGTTGCTGCCACGGGCAGGCACAATTGAAACGTCAAGTATGCCATTTAAATGGCTATTTTCAGCGGTAGGGAAAGTGGCTACATTCCCCTGCGCATCGCGCGCAAGAACAACTGAAACTTCGTAATCTAGGTTCATCATTTTTTCTAAAACGCACTCTTCACGCTCAAACTGAGTAAAAGCAACTTGTGCTTCAAGTTGGTTTTTAACGCGAGCTTGGCCTTTACCATCGTAGCCAAAGCGCGCCACTTTTAAAATCGCAGGGTAAATATCACTGTCATCCGCAGGTAAGTCATCTACATCAGTAATCACGGCATACGGCGCTAGCGGCAAACCAGCATGTTTAAGAAAATTCTTTTCGCTCACCCTATGCTGAGCTATAGCAACGCTATAGGCGCTAGGACGAACCGGTTTAGTTTTCGCTAACAGCGACAATGAATCTGCTGGTACATTCTCAAATTCAGTAGTAATAGCAGCACAAGTACTGGCTAACTCTAGCAATGCTATTTGATTATCAAAAGCTGCGCATATGTGCACATCGGCGATTTTTCCAGCAGGGCTATTGGCATCAGGATCTAACACTGTTACCTTATAGCCCATTTCATGGGCAGCAATCACAAAAAATCTTCCGAGCTGACCACCACCTAGCATGCCTAACATCGCAGGTGGCAAAATAACGGATTGTTGTATAACCTTTGTATCTAGGTTTGAATGGCTCATATATGTAGTACTAATGTGATTAATTGAATGATGAACTTAGAACTATTGAGGCAGATCACCCAATACCATTAACTGCACTTTATCGGCTTGATTAGCTCTAAATTGCGCTATTTTTTGCGCTAACACAGTATCTTGATTGGCTAATATGGAAGCGGCAAACAATCCAGCATTTGCAGCACCCGCCTCGCCAATCGCAAAGGTCGCTACTGGAATGCCTTTTGGCATTTGCACGATAGATAGCAAAGAGTCCTGACCTTGTAGATGCTTTGAAGGAACGGGTACACCCAAAACTGGCAAAGTGGTTTTAGCAGCGACCATACCGGGTAAATGCGCAGCACCACCAGCACCAGCAATAATCACTTGGTAACCCTTGCTCGCAGCCGACTCAGCAAAACTAAACATCAAGTCTGGCGTACGGTGCGCTGAAACTACTTGAGCGCTATAGGCAATATCAAAGTCGGCAAGCATTTGTGCTGCTGCTTTCATAATTGGCCAGTCGCTATCAGATCCCATAATAATGGCTACTAATGGTTGTTTTTGCATGAACATCCCTTGTATTTTTCTTTAAAAGTAAAAACTACAATAATACTAAATTATCTCTATGTATCAGCTCTGACGCTTCTACATAACCTAAGATCTTTTCAATCTCAGTGCTGGGTTTACGCATAATACGTAATGCCTCAGCCGCAGAGTAATTGACTAGACCACGTGCAATTTCCACACCAGCAGCATCACAACAAGACACTACTTCACCGCGCTCAAATGCACCATCTATAGCAGTAACGCCTATAGGCAATAAACTTTTCCCATCTTCTTTAATAACTTTTACTGCGCCAGCATCTAAAGTCAAACGGCCGCGCAACTGCAAATGATCGGCCAACCACTGCTTGCGCGCTGTTGTTTTCATTTCCGTGGTTTTTAAATGGGTGCCAATCACCTCGCCTGAAGCCAAGCGTATGAGGACATCGGCTTCACGGCCTGAAGCAATCACCGTGTGCGCACCGCTACGCGCAGCGCGTTTAGCCGCGAGTATCTTGGTTAACATACCTCCGGTACCTACATCGCTACCAGCACCACCCGCCATTTGCTCTAACGCAACATCACCGGCAATAGCGTGCTGTATAAATTTCGCATGAACATCTTTGCGTGGATCTGCAGAATATAAACCTTGTTGGTCAGTTAAGATTACCAAAGCATCTGCTTCGATTAGGTTAGCTACCAACGAAGCCAATGTATCATTGTCGCCAAAACGAATTTCATCAGTGACGACTGTGTCATTTTCATTAATGATAGGAATTACTTTTAATTCCAACAAGGTGCGCAACGTACTGCGTGCGTTGAGATAACGCTTTCTATCCGCCAAATCATCATGTGTGAGGAGCACTTGTGCGGTGTGCAGTTGATGCTGACTAAAGCAGCTTTCATACATTTGCACCAACCCCATCTGCCCCACCGCCGCCGCCGCCTGCAATTCATTTACAGCGGTTGGGCGCTTTTTCCATCCGAGCCTTTGCATGCCCTCGGCAACCGCGCCGCTGGAAACCAAAACAACTTGCTTGCCTTGTTGAGCTAAAGCTGCAATTTGGCCGGCCCATGCTGCAATGGCAACTTGATCTAAACCATTACCGTTATTGGTGACTAGGCTAGACCCCACCTTAACCACAATTACTTTTGCTTCAAGTAATAGAGATTTAAATTGTTCAGGGCTAGTTGTCATCATCTTTAGTTGCTGACTCTTGAAGTTCAACGCTGTTATTTTTTAAAGGCTTATCGCTGGCGCTTTCATTAATCAAGCCACTATCTTTTAAAAAATCTTCCATCAACTGTTTATTTTCATCAATATGCTGCATGATGGCGTAAGTAAGCTCTTTACAGCCTATCCCACTAATTGCTGAAATCGCGAACACACGCCCTTTCCAGCCATAATCTTTAACAAACTGTTTTACTACCTGGGCTGAATCTGCCAGCATGTCGATCTTATTAAGCACTAACCAGCGCGGTTTTTCATAGAGTGATTCATCATACTTTCTAAGCTCCTCCACGATTGCCTTCGCTTCATGCACCGGGTCAACCGATTCATCAAATGGCGCAATATCTACCAAATGCAACAATAGTGAAGTTCGCTGAAGATGGCGTAAGAACTGATGACCAAGTCCAGCCCCTTCTGCTGCTCCTTCAATAATGCCAGGAATATCAGCAATCACAAAGCTGCGCTCAGTATCAACGCGAACTACACCCAAATTTGGATGTAGAGTGGTAAATGGATAGTCAGCTACCTTTGGTTTTGCTGCAGAAACTGAACGTATAAATGTAGATTTCCCAGCATTCGGCATACCTAGCAAACCAACATCGGCCAACACTTTAAGCTCTAAATAAAGCTCAAATTCCTCACCTGGGTC
>CAIOPD010000002.1 GCA_903860085.1 uncultured Pseudomonadota bacterium | reverse complement strand
TGGCGGAATTATTACCGCCCCCTTGTAACTGCAAGTGCGACCTTAAGGCTGAGGAAGGCTGTCCTGAAATGACTGACGTTTTAGTAACACCTTATTTAGTCGCTGTAAATTTGGATATTCCGACTCTAGATTAATCACTGCACTAAAACGCAGTTGCACATACCCCAACATACAGCCAACAGCAATGTCTGCTAGAGTCAGACTGTTGCCAAAACACCATTTATTTTGGCCTAAATCGTGATTAAGTACTTGTAAGCCTCTCGTCACCTTGTCCATATGCTTGGTCAGCACTGCCGCATCTTGCACAGCTCTGCGCTGTTCCAACATGACTGCCACCGCGGCGTCACAGACGCCATCAGCCAAAGCTTCCCAGCGCCTCACTGTCGTTTTTGCCCCATTAACTTGTGGGATTAGATGCGCCAATGGGGTGCGATTGTCTAAGTACTCTACAATTACCCGCGAGTCATACAAACTTTCACCATCATCCAAAATGAGCACTGGTACTTTTCCTAGCGGATTATATTGTGACACTGGACAATCTGGTGCGGCCAAAACCACTTCCATCAGATCAAGTACAATATGTTTTTCTGAAGCCACAATGCGAACTTTTCGTGCATAAGGGCTATTAATGGTATATAAAAGTTTCATGGTATGGCGCTAGTTTAATTTTTATTAAAGTAAATCGTAGCTAGCATTATAATTCAAGCTTGCTGGTTTTATCAGCACAACAGACTCATTTTTTCATGACTTTATTTACACTAGCCTACCCTCCGGAAACTCCCGCGTTCAAGCAATTGGTACTCAATCAAGTAGCGTTAGCGCTCGCTGAAGATATTGGTAGCGGCGACCTTACGGTGCAACTCGTTCCTGCAGCGCGGTTAGCAACTGCTAGTATCGTCGTGCGAGAGAATGCGATTGTTTGCGGTATAGATTGGGTAAATGCCTGCTTTAAACATCTAGATCCCAACATCACCATAGATTGGTTGGTAGCAGAAGGTGATCGCGTGCATTCCAATCAAGTGCTATGCAAAATTAGTGGCGCGGCACGTGCTTTACTCACTGCCGAACGTTGCGCACTCAATTTTTTACAAACGCTGTCCGCTACCGCGACTCAAACGCGTAAATTTGTAGATGCGGTGACTGGTACAAAAGCTCAAATCTTAGATACCCGCAAAACGATTCCTCAGTTAAGGTTGGCACAAAAATACGCGGTAACCATAGGTGGTGGGCATAATCAACGCTTAGCTTTATACGACGGCATTTTGATTAAGGAAAATCACATTGCCGCCGCTGGAAGTATTGATGCTGTAATGCAACAAGCCTTAGCTTTCGGCACAGGGATTAATATTCAAATTGAAGTTGAGAATCTAGTTCAACTTGAACAAGCATTGGATGCGGGCGCTACAAGTATTTTATTGGATAACTTCAGTGTTGATTTACTGGGCGCTGCGGTCAAAATCAATATGCAACGAGGAAAAACAGCAATTTTAGAAGCCTCGGGGGGCATCAGTTTAGATAATGTACTTGAAATTGCGCAGACTGGGGTGGACCGGATTTCCATCGGCGCACTCACGAAGAATGTGAATGCGATTGACTTTTCCATGCGCATCGCTACAACGAGAAGCAATCCCATTGATTTTTCAACAAATTAGCCCGTCATTAAACTTTCATCCTTGACCAAATAAGCTCAAACCGTTAAGGTGTAGGGTTGGTAAAATAACAATAAAAACAAGCATCACTAAGGGATAACCCTTCATGTTTTTGACTAGACATGAAATTCGCAATGGAACCAGGCATGGCAAACAGCTCTAAACAACTTACAGGCGCGGAAATTTTAATTCGTTGCTTGCACGAAGAAAACGTTGAATTTGTATTCGGCTACCCAGGTGGGGCCGTCTTGCATATCTATGACGCTATTTTTCATCAAGATAAATTTAAGCATATCTTAGTGCGTCATGAGCAGGCAGCTTTACATGCGGCTGATGCCTATTCACGCTCTACCGGCAAAGTGGGTGTTGCCCTCGTTACTTCCGGCCCCGGCGCGACTAACGCGGTGACTGGCATTGCTACTGCCTATATGGATTCAATTCCTATGGTCATAATTAGCGGTCAAGTACCCACTTATGCCATCGGTGAAGATGCGTTTCAAGAATGCGATACCGTCGGCATTACGCGTCCGTGCGTAAAGCATAACTTCTTGGTTAAAGATGTAAAAGACATTGCTTCCACTATGAAGAAAGCATTTTACGTGGCTGCCAGTGGTCGTCCAGGACCAGTTTTAGTGGATATTCCTAAGGACATCACTGCGCATCTCTGTGACTTTGACTACCCAGAAACAGTGCATCTGCGTTCCTATAACCCTGTAACCAAAGGTCACTTAGGCCAGATCAAGAAAGCGCTTAAGTTGCTGACTGAAGCGAAACGCCCTATGGTGTATTCGGGCGGCGGCGTGATCTTGGGCGATGCTTCAGAACATCTAAACAAGCTAATTCAATCGCTAGGCCTCCCTATCACTAGCACCCTAATGGGTTTAGGTTGCTTTCCAGCCTCTGACCCTAAATTCTTGGGTATGCTTGGTATGCACGGCACTTACGAAGCTAACATGGCGATGCAAGACTGCGACGTACTTCTAGCAGTCGGCGCGAGATTTGATGATCGGGTAATTGGAAACACAGCTCATTTCTTATCCAATCCACGCACTATTATTCATATTGACATTGATCCATCTTCAATTTCAAAACGCGTGAAAATTGATGTGCCGATTGTTGGTGATGTGAAATCTGTATTGGCTGATATGAATGAGCTGATTGCCACTGAAAATCTGAAACAAAATAAGGTCGAACTCGCTTCTTGGTTTAAGCAAATTGACGCATGGCGCACCAAAAAATGTATGAATTATGCGCAAAGTTCAGAGCTAATTAAACCGCAATACGTGATTCAAAAACTGCACGAAGTAACCAAAGGTGAAGCCTTTGTTACCTCTGACGTGGGCCAACACCAAATGTGGGCAGCACAATATTACAAATTTGAACAGCCACGCCGCTGGATCAATTCAGGTGGATTAGGCACTATGGGTGTAGGCTTGCCTTACGCCATGGGCGTGCAACTTGCCTTTCCAGATGCGCAAGTAGCTTGCGTGACTGGTGAAGGCAGTATTCAAATGAATATTCAAGAGCTTTCAACTTGCGCACAATATCAATTGCCAATTAAGGTGATTATGTTGAATAACCGCTATTTGGGCATGGTGCGCCAATGGCAAGAATTTTTCTATGAGAATCGCTATTCCGAATCTTATATGGACAGTCTGCCAGACTTCGTCAAACTGGCTGAGGCTTATGGCCATGTAGGTATGCAGATTACCAAGCCCGGTGATGTTGAAGGCGCGCTTAAAGAAGCGTTTGCGATGAAGTCACGTTTTGTGTTTCTGGACTTTATTACCGACCAAAAGGAAAATGTATTCCCGATGATACAAAACGGTAAAGGCTTGTCAGAAATGATTTTGGCGGAGGATCTATAATGACAACTTCAACTCGTCATATTATTTCTCTATTGATGGAGAATGAATCCGGTGCACTATCACGCGTTGCTGGTTTGTTTTCTGCACGTGGCTACAACATTGAGTCACTCACTGTAGCGCCTACTGAAGATCCAACTTTGTCACGCATGACCATAGTCACTTCTGGTTCTGACGAAGTGATTGAGCAAATCATTAAACAGCTTAATAAGTTGATTGATGTTGTCAAAGTACTGGATTTAAATGATGGCAAGTTTATTGAACGCGAATTAATGTTGGTCAAAGTTAAAGCGACCGGCACGTTCCGCGAAGAAATGAAGCGCATGTGTGATATTTTCCGTGGCCGTATTATCGATGTGGCCGACGGCAGCTTTACTATTGAGCTTACCGGCTCAGGCACCAAATTAGATGCTTTTATCGAAAGCTTAGATAAATCAGCGATTTTAGAGACAGTCCGCACCGGTGCATCTGGCATAGGTCGCGGCGACCGTATTCTTAAAGTTTAAACAGCATAATTAAAAACCATATTTATAATTTACTCAGCATCAGCATAGAAAGGCGATGAATCAAATGAAAGTTTATTACGATAAAGACGCAGACCTTAGTTTAATTAAAGGCAAAAAAGTAACCATTGTTGGTTACGGCTCACAAGGTCACGCACACGCGGCCAACCTTAAAGATAGTGGCGTAAGCGTCACTATCGGCCTTCGTACTGGCGGTAGCTCATGGGCTAAAGCCGTTGCTGCTGGTCACAAAGTATTAGAAATCGCTGACTCTGTAAAAGATGCAGACGTGGTGATGTTGTTATTGCCTGATGAAACGATGGCGCAAATTTTTAGCGAGCACGTTGCTGATCATTTAAAACAAGGCGCTAGCTTGGCTTTTGCCCACGGTTTTAATATTCACTACAACCAAATCACACCACGTGCAGATTTAGATGTAATTATGATTGCACCAAAAGGCCCTGGCCACACTGTGCGTTCAGAATATCTTAAAGGCGGCGGCGTACCTTCATTAATCGCGGTTTACCAAGACAAATCTGGCAAAGCTAAAGCATTAGCACTTTCATACGCAGCAGCCAACGGTGGCACTAAAGGCGGCGTGATTGAAACTGACTTCCGTGAAGAAACAGAAACTGACTTATTCGGCGAGCAAGCAGTATTATGTGGTGGTGCGGTTGAGTTGGTAAAAGCTGGCTTTGAAACATTAGTTGAAGCTGGTTACGCGCCTGAAATGGCCTACTTTGAATGCTTACACGAACTTAAATTGATTGTTGATTTAATGTACGAAGGTGGCATTGCCAACATGAACTATTCAATCTCAAACAACGCTGAATATGGTGAATATGTAACAGGTCCTCAAGTGATTAATGATCAATCACGTGCTGCGATGAAAACATGTTTAGCTAACATTCAAAACGGTAATTACGCGAAACAGTTTATTTTAGAAGGTCGTACCAACTACCCTGAAATGACTGCACGTCGTCGCTTGAATGCAGCTCATCCAATTGAGCAAGTAGGCGGACAGTTACGCGCAATGATGCCTTGGATTGCTAAAAACAAACTAGTAGACCAATCTAAAAACTAAGCCTTAAAAGCAAATCTAAATAAAAAGGGCAAGACGCAATACGTCCTGCCCTTTTTGCATTATTACCGCATAAAATAACATCGTTCATTTAGGATTTAACTGATGCCATCAATCGCAGTGATGATTCAATATCTATTGCCCAAGCAAGCCATTACTCATCTTGCAGGTAAACTCGCCAACCTGCAAGGCGGCCGTTTCACTACGGCAGTAATCCGTTGGTTTATAAAGCGTTATCAGGTGAACATGGCTGAAGCAGAAATGACAGGCGCCTGTTGCTACAAAACCTTTAATGACTTTTTTACGCGCGCACTCAAAGTCGGCGCCAGACCCCTAGAAAACGCACAGTTTATTTGCCCAGTCGACGGCGCCATCAGCCAACTTGGAGCTATTGAATTAGACCAAATATTTCAAGCAAAGGGCCACCATTACTCTACAACCGCCCTACTTGGTGGCAACCATGCATTGGCGAAAAAGTTTAATAATGGTCACTTTGCATGCATCTACTTAAGCCCTAAAGACTATCACCGCATTCATATGCCCTGTGATGGCGAATTATTAAGCATGGCCTATGTTCCGGGCGCCTTATTTTCGGTCAATCCCATTACAGCAGAAGGTGTACCCGGTCTGTTTGCTAAAAATGAACGTGTGGTCTGTGAATTTATATCAGCGCAATATGGTAGCTTTGTGATGGTCTTGGTGGGCGCCACCATCGTCGGCAGCATGGCGACGGTCTGGCACGACGCAGAGAATGGCATCATTAACCCACCGCGCAGAAGAAAAGTATGTTTATGGGACTATCAAAAACAGAATATCACCTTAAAACAAGGTGATGAAATGGGACGCTTCTTACTTGGTTCAACTGTGGTGATGTTATTCGAACAACAGAATCTAAAATTTAATGCAGATTGGCATGCAGGGGCTACAGTTAGATTGGGCGCAATGATGGCATAGTTAATAGCGGTTATTGACCGCTATTAACGTACTTTATCTCGCTACTTTATGGTGTAGATGCGGTGCTAACTCATTTAGCGCGGACTCGTATACCCCGCGCTTAAACTCAATCACATCTTCCAACGGTACCCAGTAGTCGCTCCAACGCCAAGCATCAAATTCAGGGTGCTCACTGGCGCGAAGAGAAACGTCGCTGTCACGACCAACCATTCGCAATAAATACCATATTTGTTTTTGACCCTTATAGCTTCCTCGCCACTCTCGTTTAACCCAAGTGGAGGGCACTTCATAGCGCAACCAGTCTTTAGTCCGCCCCAGAATTTTCACATGCTCAGGCTTAAGACCCACTTCTTCCATCAGCTCACGATACATAGCCTGCTCAGGACTTTCACCGTAGTTAATACCACCCTGCGGAAACTGCCAAGCATGCTCACGGATACGTTTACCCCAAAACACCTGATTGCTGGCATTGCATAAAATAATGCCAACATTCGGGCGAAACCCGTCACGATCTAACATAGCGTTATACTGCCTTAATAATTTAGTGCAATTTTTTCATATTTTGGCATTTTTTGAAAGCTACCATTTAACTGTAAATCCTAACACTATGAATATAAACATAAAATTTAATCATATAATTTTTTTTCTGGTCGTTATGTTGATAAATACCAGCTGCATATTAGCCCCTAGGCCAACTCAAGCTAATTTTGCCTATATTAGCAACCAAGGTGAAAACAGCGTATCTGCAATCAACACATCGACGAATCGCGTGATTAAAACCATCGCCGTTGGCACAGCACCCGTCGGTGTAGCTGTATCTTCAACATTGCATCGCGCTTATATCTCAAACGTCGAAAGCCAAGACATTACAATTATTAACACGCAAAATCACATGGTTATCGGCACAATTAAGGTGCATGGTTCACCCGTAGGCCTAGCGCTATCTCCTGACAGCAAAACACTCTACGTTGCCGATTGGTTTACTAATCGAGTTTTAGCAATTAACACACATCACACAGAAATAGTGCGCGAACTCATCATTGCAGATGCGCCTGCTGGCCTAGTGGTCAGTCCTGACAATCAATTGCTCTATGTAGCTAACCGAGATAGCAATGATGTGGCAATTATTGACACGGCAACGCTTACGATTAAACAACGTATTAACGTAGGTAAGCACCCCTATGGCATCGCGCTGAGTTCCAGCGGCATATGGCTAGCATTAGTGAATGTGCAAGATGATAGCGTCAGTCTAATTAACACTAATAACCAAGTACAACAACAATTCAAGGTGGGTTATCACCCTTATTGCGTAGCTTTTAGCTTGGATGACAAAACGCTATACATCACTAATACCCAAGATGACAGCGTCACGGTGATTGACATAGCTACCACAAAAACTATCGCAACTATTGCTGTCGGCAATACGCCAGAAGGCATTAGCCTTGACCATGAGCATGCTTACGTCGCTAACTGGGGTAGCAGCAATGTCAGCGTAATCGATCTTCACACCAACAAAGTAGTCGCCACAATCAAAACCGGTGAAAAAAGTCGCGCATTCGGGCAGTTTATTATTCATCAATAACAGGAGTCTTATCTTGAGTTTTAACTTTATTGAAGCCTGCCAATGGCTGTCAAACCGAGATAGGGGAAAAACCGTAACCGCTTGGCAATATGCCAAGTTAGAATAAGCGAAAGTGACCGATCATTTAATGTAACCTTACCCTCATAAGATCTAGGTTCTCATCTATAATATGTCGTTGTTTTTGATTAACTGCTCTCTTACTGGGAGTCTTGGAGAAATTTGAATGAAAAGAATTTTAGCGTTACTCGCAATTAGTTTAGGTTTAGTCTCGTTTACAGCAGCAGCACACGGTCCATCGCCACAAAAAGTCGAAAAAACTATCACTATTAAAGCCGATCCAGCAAAAGTGTGGGCTATCGTCAAAGACTTCAGCGCTATTCACCAGTGGCATCCTGGCGTTGCCAGCACCAAGGTTGAAAAAGTTGGTGATGACACTTTTAGAACACTCACTTTTAAAAATGGAGGCAATGTCTACGAGAAATTACGTAGTATCGATGATGCATCTATGAAAATTAAGTATGAAATCGTATCTGGCACATTGCCACTCACAGATTACAACGCAACCATGACGGTAACTCCCGGCGACAACCCAGGTGAAACCAAGGTTGTTTGGATGGCGCGTTTTTACCGTTTGTACAAACTAAATCCACCAATTCCTGAAGGTCAAGACGACGCGACTGCTATTAGTGCAATTACTGGTATATTTGATTCAGGTTTAGCTAACTTAAAAACAGTAGCCGAATCAGCCAAATAAAAATATATCCAAGCTTATGCAAGCCTGATATATAAGTCGTCAATAAAAAAGCGGAATTCAATGTTCCGCTTTTTTATTGCGCAATGGTAATCTGATATTACCTCATACCGCCACAACAGTTTATTAACACTAATGATATGCTATAGACAAATCACTTCACCCGAATATTCAATATGAACTATAACCCGCCACTAGAGCTTTCAAGCGATCACGAAAGTGAATTTAATCACAAAAACGCAAGCATTATTTGGTTGCATGGCTTAGGTGCTGACGGCTATGACTTTGCGCCAATTGTGCAACAGCTTAATTTGGCTGGCGTGCGATTTATTTTGCCACATGCACCAGAAATGGCTGTGACACGCAACAATGGTTACATTATGCCGGCTTGGTATGACGTGTATGGTTTAACGCCAATTAGTCATGAAGATGAAGTTGGTATTAAAATTAGTCAATCCTACATAAACTCTTTAATCCAAAATGAGCTAGACCGCGGGGTGCCTAGCGAGCGAATCGTGCTTGCAGGATTTTCACAAGGTGGCGCCATTGCCTTATACACAGCTTTACGATATCCACAACGTTTGGCTGGTGTATTGGCACTATCAACCTACATGCCACTAAAAAAATCTCTTGCGGTTGAAGCACATGTAGCCAATACCAAGCTACCTATCTTTATGGTGCACGGTGTATTAGATGAGGTGATTAGTTTAGAAACGGCGAGTTTATCGCGTGAATTATTGCAAGATCAGCACTACGCCGTTTCATGGCATGAATACAACATGGCACACAACGTAATCCCTGCAGAGATTAACGATATTAGGCATTTTTTACAGCAAATTTTGCAATAGAATTGGTAGAATACTAGCTTAAGAATTATTGATCACTGCCATGACTGCATCTACCAGTAAAACCACAGCAAAATCTTCCAATGAAGCTAGCGCTAGCGAAGAAACGCTAAGCTTTGAGCAAGCGTACGCCGAACTTGAATCTATCGTGGCTCAAATGGAGTCGGCACAAATGCCACTACAAACCTCACTTGCGGCCTATACCCGCGGCAATTTTTTACTACAACATTGTCAACAATCACTCGCTAAAGTGGAGCAGCAAGTGCAGATGTTAAATGAACGAAATCAATTGATTTCATTTACTCCTGTTGATGACTAACTCCGTGGGGATTTCGGCACAACTTGACTTTGATGCTTGGGTAAAACTAAAACAAGCACACTTAGAGCAAGTCTTAGATAGAGTTTTGCCTTCCGCAGACTTAATTCCGACAACCCTACATAGTGCCATGCGCTTCAGTATTTTGGGTGGGGGCAAGCGTGTGCGTGCCCTGCTCTGTTATGCCGCGGCAGAAGTCTACATTCAAGACACTTCATCAACTGATATTAGCTTGACCGATAACGCCGCCTGCGCGTTAGAACTGATACACGCTTACTCACTAGTACATGATGATATGCCATGCATGGACGATGATGACCTACGCCGAGGAAAACCAAGCTGTCACAAGCAATATGATGACGCTACAGCATTATTGGTAGGTGATTCACTTCAAAGTTTAGCTTTCAGTGCAATATCTCAAACCAGTCCATCTCAAAATGCGCAGCAGCAATTACAGATGTTACACATTCTGGCAAAGGCAGCGGGATCCTTAGGGATGGCAGGTGGTCAAGCAATCGATTTGTCCTCCGTCGGCAAACCGCTGAACCAAACTGAACTTGAAACTATGCATAGATTAAAAACCGGTGCGCTGATTGAGGCTGCGGTATTAATTGGTGCTGCTAGTGCCCAACCAGAGGCTAGCATTAATAATGCTGAAATATTAGCCTTGACTCGCTATGCCGCAAATATTGGACTGGCTTTTCAAGTAGTTGATGATATTTTAGACGTAGAGGGCGATAGCAGCATCCTAGGAAAAACCGCAGGCAAAGATGCCAATAATAATAAACCGACCTATGTGACTTTATTAGGTCTGGAGGCCGCTAAAACCTATGCGAAGCAACTTCACGACGAGGCGTTATCCGCGCTGAAACCTTTTTCTACACAAGCATTGCGCTTACAGCAGTTGGCTGATTTCATTATGCACCGTAGATTTTAAGCCCACCCCTAATATGACCCCATTACTAGATACGATTGACTTACCACAGCAACTTCGACTGCTGGAGCGCAAACAATTACCACAATTAGCACAAGAGTTACGTGCATTTTTAATTGATAGCGTGTCCAAAACTGGTGGTCATTTGGCGTCAAATTTAGGCGTAGTCGAACTAACTATCGCCTTGCATTATGTGTTTAATACACCAGATGATCGGCTTGTATGGGATGTCGGCCACCAAACCTATCCCCACAAAATTCTGACTGGTCGTCGCCAAAAAATGCAGGCATTGCGCAAAGCACAAGGCATCGCAGGCTTTCCACGCCGTTGCGAAAGCGAATATGACACCTTTGGTACAGGCCACTCCAGCACTTCAATTTCTGCGGCATTGGGTATGGCTGTGGCGGCACAAAAATCTGGCCTAGAGCGCCGTGCGGTAGCGATTATAGGTGATGGTGCCATGACTGCGGGCATGGCGTTTGAGGCGCTCAATAACGCTGGCGATATGAATGCTAATTTATTGGTCATACTCAATGACAATGATATGAGTATCTCCAATAACGTAGGTGCGCTCAATAATTACTTAACTAAACTACTATCAAGCCGCTTTTACAACACGGTGCGTAGTTCTGGTAAAAAGGTGCTTTCCGTCATGCCTCCGATGATGGAGTTCGCCAAGCGTGCTGAAGAACATGTGAAAGGTATGGTGATGCCAGGCACATTGTTTGAAGAATTTGGATTTAACTATATCGGCCCGATTGATGGTCATGATTTGGATACGTTGGTTGAAACCTTACGTAATATTAAGCAATTAAAAGGTCCGCAATTCCTGCATATCGTGACACAAAAAGGCAAAGGTTTTGAACCCGCAGAAGATAATCCAAATAGATTTCATGGCGTAGGTAAATTTGATCCTTATAATGGCGACGCTATTGCTGGCGGCGCCTTGGCCGCAAAAAAAACCTACACTCAAGTATTTTCTGACTGGCTGGTAGATATGGCAGCCATTGATCAACGTTTAGTTGCAGTCACTCCCGCCATGTGTGATGGGTCGGGTTTAAATGCATTTGCAGAAGCTTACCCAGACCGATATTTTGATGTCGGCATTGCTGAGCAACATGCACTAACCTTTTCCGCTGGACTTGCCTGCGACGGATTAAAACCAGTAGTGGCAATCTACAGCACTTTTTTACAGCGTGCTTATGATCAGCTTATCCATGATATAGCACTGCAAAAACTACCAGTGCTATTGGCCATAGACCGTGCTGGCTTAGTCGGCGCAGACGGTCCCACGCATGCTGGCAGCTTTGATTTAAGTTATTTACGCTGCATTCCCAATACCGTGGTGATGGCACCTAGCGATGAAAATGAATGTCGGCAAATGCTTTATACCGGCTTTATGCACAACGGCTTAGCTGCGGTGCGTTACCCACGTGGTAGTGGAAGTGGCGCAGTAATACAGTCCAAAATGCAGGCAATAGAAATAGGCAAAGCCCAATTGCTTCGAACCACGCAGGAGGTTGCAGGAAAAAGAGTTGCCCTACTTGCCTTTGGCTCAATGCTGGCACCTGCTTTGCAGGCTAGCGAAAGCATTAATGCTAGCGTAGTCAATATGCGCTTTATTAAGCCGTTAGATACAGCAATGATTGCTGAACTAGCTAACAGCCATGACTTATTCGTTACCATAGAAGAGAATGCCCTGATGGGTGGTGCAGGTGCAGCAGTACTAGAGGCAATGCAAGCCTTAAACATACATATGCCAGTACTATGCCTTGGGTTACCAGATCAATTTATTGAACACGGCAACCATGAAACTATGCTGGCAGAATGCGGTCTAGATGCTTCAGGCATCATTAAGGCAATTGAGCAAAAATTAACCTAGTGTTATACTCAACTATTAAGAATAAACCGTTTAACTGGATTAAAAATGAATCAAGCAACAACCCCATCTGCAATAGAAGACGTTCAAAATACGATAGACACTCGTCATCTTGCCATTGATAAAGTTGGCATTAAGTCAATACGCCACCCAGTCGTTGTAAAAGACAAATCTGGCGGAGAACAACATACTGTAGCCATGTTTAACATGTACGTGCATTTACCACAGCAGTTCAAAGGCACGCATATGTCGCGCTTTGTTGAAATTCTAAACATGAATGAACATGCAATTTCGGTGGAGTCTTTTGAAACAATTTTACGTGAAATGGTCAAGCGCTTAGAGGCAGAGTCTGGACATGTAGAAATGACCTTCCCTTACTTTGTCAATAAATCAGCTCCCGTATCTGGCGTCAAAAGTCTGCTGGATTACGAGGTAACATTTATTGGTGAAATTCATCATGACAAATTTGAGATTACAGTCAAAGTGTTAGTGCCGGTAACAAGCCTTTGTCCTTGCAGTAAAAAAATATCTAATTATGGGGCTCATAACCAACGCTCACACGTCACTGTAACAGCACTGATTAATGACTTTATTTGGATTGAAGACATTATTGATCTAGTAGAAAAACAAGCTTCATGCGAACTATACGGTTTGCTAAAACGCCCAGACGAAAAATTTGTAACTGAGCGTGCTTATGACAATCCGAAATTTGTAGAGGATATGGTGCGTGATGTTGCGGCTCAACTAGATGCGGAAAAACGTATATTAGCTTATACGGTTGAAAGTGAAAATTTTGAGTCTATACACAATCATTCGGCTTACGCTTTGATTGAAAACGACAAGCGTAAATAGTAAATAGACGTATGCGCAGTCTAGACTGCGCATTTTCTATAAGTACCCACGCATTAATCCTTAGTACTTTCTGGCAGTTGAAAGATTATCTTTACTTTAGTGCCCGATGAATGCACAACATTGCTAAAGCCTAACTCAACCCTTGCCTGATGCTGGTGGGCAATTTCTCGCACAATGGCCAAACCTAGACCACAACCACTCTCCACATTACCCAACACCCGATAAAATCGGTCAAACACCTGCTGTTGCTCATTTAAGGCGATGCCGGGGCCATTATCTTGTACCGACAACACCACCTCATTATTTAACATGGCCAACCCTACAGTCACCTTGGTGCTTGGCGGGTTGTAACGAATCGCATTATCTATTAAATTGTTGAGAAGTTCTTGTAACAGCACGGCATTACCGTTAATTTTTCGCTGTCTAAACAGGCAACTTACCCCTAGATCAATATTTTTTTCCAAGGCTTTAGGCACCCAATCTGCTGTCACCTCATTAATCAATGGCACCAAATCAACTGGCAGCATTGACTTGGCATTAGATTCTGGTTCGGCACGAGCCAAACTCAACAGCTGATTGGCTAGCCTAGCCAAGTTATCACTGCCGGCACTAATTTGCTGTAATGCGTGATGCGTGCTGGCGAGACTATCTTCCCTTAGTGCAGCTTCTGCTTGTACTTTAAGCCCTGCCAATGGAGTTTTAAGTTGATGCGCCGCGTTTGCAATAAACTGATTGCGTTCGTCCACGGCTCCTTTGACTTTAAACAACAACTCATTCATGGCGTGCAATAAAGGCTGCAATTCTTCTGGCGCGGCCTCCTCTTCCAGAGGCTTGGTGTCTGATGGCATACGCTTAGAGATTAAATCCTTTAAGCGATCTAAAGAGATTAGTCCTCGCCGTATGCCTAGATTGACTAATAGCGCAACTAATACAATGAGTAGAAATTGTGGAATAAGCATAAACACTATAATTTCATGCGCCATCCTGTCTCGTTTAGTTGTAGTTTCACCGATTAAAATGGTGGCATTGCCAGGGGTTTTTAAGCCCACTAATGGCAAATTCAAGGCCACCATGCGCAATGATTTGTCATTAAATTTAGAATCGTAATACATATGTTGCCCAGCTTTAAGCGCGACCTTAGGCTGTGCCAGCAACTCTTCACCAATCACAACTTGATGCTGAGGATCTTGTACTTGATAGTAAATCCAGTCGTACTTATCATACTCAATTAAATCCAACGTACTATCAGGAATGTCTACCACCATTTTTCCTGCCTTAACCTCCACTTGATCGGCGAGCGCTAAAGCCACCCTAAACAAGGCGCGGTCATAGGCTAAGTTAGAGAAATAGTTCGCTAAATAGTAAGCTGACACAGTGCCTAACAAAAGCAGTGGCAACAGAAAAATCAGAAGCCAATTTAATAGCTTTTGGCGTATTGAGTTAGTTTTAATATGGATCATTATGTTTCGATATCACTTGCCGATTCCAACTTGGCCAATAGATAGCCTAAGCCTCGTATGGTTCGGATTTCTATGCCCAAGACATTTAATTTTTTACGTAATCTCGACACATTTACTTCAATCGTATTCTCACTCATATCTTGATTCCAAGTACAAAGATGCTCAAGAATTTTTGCTTTGCTAACAACCTTGGATGCCTTCAGAATAAATAGCTCAAGCAAGGCCACTTCTCGTTGCGATAGCGCCAACGGCACGTTTTTAAATAAACATTGTCGGCTACTGGTATCCATCACCAAGTCTCCAAAGCTTATTTTTGCACTGCCCCCAGAAACACCACGGCGGATCAGCGCGCGCACCCGCGCTTCCAGCTCAGCCAAATCAAACGGTTTAGCGAGGTAATCATCTGCGCCAAGATCCAAACCTTTTACGCGATTCTGGGTATCTTCTAGGGCTGTTAAAATGAGTACTGGCGTTGTATTGCCACGCGAACGCAACCTTTTAAGCACCTCGTAACCATCCATTTTAGGCAAGCCTAAATCAAGTACGATGACATCGTACTCTTGATAGCTCAACAATTTATTGGCGCTATCACCATCCGTCATCACGTCAACCGCATAACCTGACTTAGTGAAGGATCGCTCCAGCCCATCTTTTAATATTAAATCATCTTCAACCAACAACAATCTCAATTTAATAACCTCATTATTCAATAGTATGTCTACAGGGACTTTAGTGAAGCCGTAAGGAAAAACAATCCTTAAAAAAATAATTTCTGCATTATCCCCTGTCAGTTTGGCGTCAGCATATGCCTATATGATGACCTTCATGGCGAAAGATAATGAGCTCAATATCTCGAACCAGACAAATTTATATCATGCTTACTTTACCCTAATTATTGGAGATTTAAATGAACAAATTTTTATGCACATTATTGGCAGGCGCTTTTGCATTTTCATTAGGTTCATCAGCGTTTGCAGCTGATGCAGCTAAAGCTCCTGAAGCTGTTAAAACGGAAGCCGCAACTGTAGCAGCTCCAGCAGCTACGCCTGCAGCAAAACCAGCTAAAAAACACACTAGCAAACATGCTAAGACAGCCGCGCCTGCAGCAGCTCCAGAGGCAACACCAGCAAAATAATCTCAATTTAAATATATTTTTTTGACCTTACAGCTTGGCAACTTATATACCAACGTTGGAAATGTTTTCTATAGCGAGAGTATGTTCAATAAAAGAAAATATTGGCGAGCCAATTTCAATTAAATAAAGCTTTGCTATGATGGCCATCATGACTCAATTTCAACCCGACACCAATGACGATTAAACCAATTAACGGGAAAATGGCAGCTAACATAAAGGTTTGTTGGCCACCCAAATACTGCAAGGCATATCCACCAGAGATGCCGCCGATAGTGCCACCAATCCCATAAGCAACACTATTGTAAATTGCCTGGCCCTTAGCCTGATGGCGTCCCTTAAAGAACTGCGTAATCACTTCCACCGAAGCGGCATGAAAACTGCCAAAGGTTGCTGCATGGAGGCTCTGAGCTAATATTAATAGCCATAAATGATCAATGGCCACCCCAATTAAACTAAAGCGAAGTACCGCCAGCGCCAAGCTGATAATTAAAATAGTTTTCAAACTGTAACGGTTCATTATTTTCGGCATCAGCATAAATATGCCGATTTCGCATACAACCCCTACCGCCCAAAGTAAGCCTATAGTGCCTTTACTATATCCGTGTTGACTAAGGTAGATTGAGTAAAAGTTATAGAGTACCCCATGTGCGGTCACCATTAGAGAGCAGCCAATCAACAAGGCTATAACGTTCGGATGCTTGATGACTTGCCATATTGAGAAATGGTCATTCTCATGCGCCACCAATTTAGGGTCTGGTAGCGTATATGAAAGTGCAAATAAGGTCATCTGTACTAGCAATAAAAACCACAATACACTTTTAATGCCGCTAACATCTATTACAAAACCTAATACCACTGACGCCACGATAAAACCTAAAGATCCCCACATCCGTATGCGACTATAATGCCCATTCGTAGTAGCCAAATGTGCTAACGTCAGCGACTCAGCCAACGGTAGTGTTGAACTAGTAAACAGGCTTAATGCCGCCATCACAAAGAATAACCAGAAAAATCCATGTGCCCAAAAAACCGCCATAAAGCCGCATAAACCTAAAAAAGACGTGAGCTTAATCCACTGCGCACGCTTTCCGGTGTGGTCAGCCAGCCAACCCCAGAAATTAGGTGCAAAAATACGGCTGATTTGAAATAAAGACATTAGGATACCGATATCAGCAGCTGAAAAGTGTTCAGACTGGAGATACAAACCCCAATATGGGACAAAGGCTCCTACAAAAAAGTAGTAACTAAAATAGAAACGTGACAGTCGCCAATAGAGATTGCTATGCATAGTTAACGCTTAGATTGCCTGATGGAAATCAGCAAATGAGGATATAGGCTTGCCTCTATTACAGACAAGTTATGACAATAAAGTACGGCATTGAAGACCCAAGCCCAAGCCGCAGTTAGACTTATGCAATTTTTGGTGTTGCACAGACCACATCAGCGTTTTGTGCGCGATGACGCAAAGCGTGATCGATTAACACTAGTGCCAACATCGCTTCAGCAATTGGGGTAGCGCGCACACCCACACAAGGATCGTGACGACCCGTCGTTTGCATTGTCACCGCAGCGCCATTTTTATCAATTGAGCGGCGCTCTTGGGGTATGCTAGAAGTTGGCTTTAAGGCAATATTGACCCGAATTTCTTGACCCGTTGAAATCCCACCGAGTATGCCGCCCGCATTATTGGTAACAAAACCTTGCGGGGTCATTTCATCACTATGGACACTCCCTCGTTGCATTACGCTGGCAAAGCCCGCGCCTACTTCAACTCCTTTTACGGCATTGATACTCATCATGGCGTAAGCAATTTCCGCATCGAGTCGATCAAATACCGGCTCACCCCAACCCACGGGCACTCCCTCAGCTACAACAGTAATGCGCGCACCCACAGAGTCACGCTCTGCACGCACTTTATCTAGGTAAACTTCTAACTGTGGCAACACACTATTATTGGGCGCAAAAAATGGGTTGTCATTAACCACATCCCAAGTTTCGAACGGGATCTCAATTTCACCTAACTGACTCATATAGCCTCGCACAGTGACGCCATAACGCTCACTTAGCCACTTCTTAGCAATAGCTCCAGCGGCAACGCGAGCGGCAGTTTCACGGGCACTAGAGCGGCCACCACCTCGGTAATCACGAACACCGTACTTTTGGCTATAAGTATAGTCGGCATGACCAGGCCTAAAAGTATCCATGATTTTGCTGTAATCTTGGCTACGCTGATCGGTGTTACGAATGAGCAATGCAATCGGAGCACCTGTAGTTTTACCTTCAAAGATGCCGGATAAAATCTCCACCACATCACCCTCTTGGCGTTGTGTTACGTGGCGAGAAGTGCCAGGTTTGCGACGATCTAAATCAACTTGCAAATCTTCCGCACATAACGCCAAGCCTGGTGGGCAGCCATCTACGATGCCTCCAATGGCAGCGCCATGTGACTCGCCGAAAGATGTAAAGGTGAAAAGTGTACCCAGTGTGTTGCCAGACATGATTTCTATCTCAAAAAAAGTTAAGGAATTTTAACATACCCGACAGTCACGTGACGCCGATTAATGCTGCAAGCCTTTAATCCACTGCGTATAGACTTGGCGTGCGACCTTATTAAGGAAAAAACAATGTAAAGGTAAGTCTT
>CAIOPD010000001.1 GCA_903860085.1 uncultured Pseudomonadota bacterium | reverse complement strand
TACACAACGACCATCGCCGCATTAAATAAGAAAATTAGCTACGCAGATTTACGTTACCCCAATGGTTTTGCTGTTCGCAGACCAACGGAAGCAATGAAAAGCAGTGATAAGAAAACAAGTAATACAACCAAAAAACAAGCCGTGAGCTAACCACGGAGGGAGCAAGCAATGAGTAGAGTCAAAGAAGATAAAAATTTAATAGTTGGTCTAGATATCGGCACATCAAAGATTGTCGCTATAGTCGCTGAGTTGCAGCCTGAAGGCACGCTGAAGGTCATCGGTTTAGGGCAGCACACTTCACGCGGACTTAAAAAAGGCGTGGTGATCAATATTGAATCGACGATGCAATCAATACAGCGCGCCCTAGAAGAGGCTGAGCTGATGGCTGATTGCAAAATCAATAATGTGTATACCGGTATCGCCGGTAGCCATATTAAGAGTCTGAACTCACATGGTATGGTCAAAATTAAAGATGCAGAAGTCTCGCAAATGGATGTGGACCGCGTGATTGAAACAGCGCGCGCAATAGCCCTGCCAGCCGATCAGCAAATCCTGCATATTCTGACCCAAGAATTTATTATTGATGGACAGGAAGATGTGCGCGAGCCACTAGGAATGAGTGGCATGAAACTTGAAGTTAAAGTGCATATCGTCACAGGGGCTGTAGCGGCCGCTCAAAATATAGTGAAGTGCATTAAGCGCTGCGGTATTGAGGTGAGTGATCTGATACTTCAGCCTTTGGCATCTAGCCTTGCGGTATTGACGGACGATGAAAAAGAATTGGGTGTCTGCTTAGTGGATATAGGTGGAGGCACGACAGATATTGCTGTATTCAAGCAAGGTGCTATTCGCCATACCGCAGTGGTGCCTATTGCTGGAGACCAAATGACTAATGATGTAGCGGTGGCATTTCGTACGCCAACTCAGTCAGCTGAAGAGATTAAAATTAAACACGGTTGCGCACTTCGCCAATTAGCTGATCCTCGTGAAGTCGTTGAAGTGCCAGGCGTTGATGGTCGTGAACCACGCCAGTTATTAGTGCAGACCTTAGCTGAGGTATTAGAACCACGCGTGGTTGAGCTATATGAGATGGTGCTGAATGAATTGCGTCGAAGTGGGATGGAAGACATGATTGCTTCCGGCATTGTTATCACTGGAGGCTCCGCCATGATGCGCGGGATGGTTGAACTGGGTGAAGAAATTTTTCATATGCCAGTGCGACTTGGTATGCCTAGATACGTAGGTGGTTTGTCAGAAGTAGTGAGTAATCCACGCTATGCCACTGCGGTGGGCTTGGTCTTAATGGGTAAACAACAATTAGAGCGTCATTTAAGCGGGCAAATGGAATCCAATTCCTTTGCACGCATTATGGACAAGATGAAAAGTTGGTTTCAAGGTAATTTCTAAGTAGTTATTTAGGGATTTGTAGTTGGCAGCGGTTGTTGGTTTAAAGATCTTTGGTAGGTAGTTGTGAGCATCAACTAAATACTATCGCTTAAGGCTAGCAACTATATTTAGGTAAGTTAAAAAGAGGAGTTATATTATGTTTGAAATTATGGAAAAAAATTCGCAGGAAGCTGTTATTAAAGTGATTGGTGTCGGTGGTTGCGGTGGAAATGCCGTAGCACACATGATAGAAAAAAGTGTTGGTGGAGTAGAGTTCATCTGCGCTAACACCGATATGCAGGCTTTGAAAAAGAGCCAAGCCAAAACTATCTTGCAAATGGGTGAAGCCATGACAAGAGGTTTGGGTGCGGGTGCAAAACCTGAAGTGGGTCGTGATGCGGCTTTAGAAGATCGTGATGCCATTGCAGAGTTAATTGAAGGCGCTGATATGCTATTTATTACCGCGGGTATGGGCGGTGGTACTGGTACAGGGGCAGCGCCGGTGATTGCACAAATCGCAAAAGAGATGGGAATTTTGACCGTAGCCGTAGTCACTAAACCATTTGCATTTGAAGGTAAACGTACCAAAGTTGCAGCCGATGGTTTAGAAGAGTTATCTAAGCATGTGGACTCTTTAATCGTGATTCCTAATGAAAAGTTAATGGAAGTTCTAGGTGAAGATGTTCCATTTTTAGAGGCATTTAGAGCAGCTAATGATGTATTACATAATGCAGTTTCAGGTATTGCTGAAATCATTAATTGTGCAGGTACTGTGAACGTTGACTTTGCCGATGTACGCACAGTGATGAGCGAAATGGGAATGGCAATGATGGGTTCAGCTTTAGCTACTGGCCCAGATCGTGCACGAATCGCTGCCGAACAAGCCGTTGCCAGTCCATTACTAGAAGATGTAAATCTAGCAAATGCACGTGGTGTATTGGTTAATATCACTACTTCTAGCTCATTCAAAATGAAAGAGTACTACGATGTAATGAACACAATTAAGGCCTTTACGGCAGAAGATGCTACCGTTATTGTAGGCAATGTGTTTGATGAGTCTATGGGTGATGGATTACGCGTTACCATGGTTGCAACTGGATTAACTGGAATGGCACGTCGTTCTCAAAAGCCAGTATTAGTGCCACAACAGATCGTTCGTGATGGCACAACTAATCAGCCTATGTTTGTCGGTGGTGGTAGCATGATGGAGGATGAAACGCCTGCAGTATTCACGCCAAACAATCGTCGTGCCCAAGTGGAAGCGATGAAAATGTCTGGTGTAGAAGAATATGATATTCCTGCATTTTTACGTAAACAAGCAGATTAAATAGCGACAGATTTAATTAAATACAATACATAGGTAGCTTGCCATGCGCAGGCAAAGGTGGCGCTATTACTGGCCATTGTCTCGGTAATCATGCTAATATATGATTGATTACTAAGGAAAATTTAACTGCTTAAGTTTATATTTAGTTAAAATGAAATGCGAGCACCATGCTCATAGTGCATGCATTTAAGCTGTTTGGACTGATGGTTTTAATACGGGAGTTTGTAAGCATTGATGTTAAAGCAACGTACATTAAAAAAAGCGATTAGCGCCACCGGCGTTGGTTTGCATAACGGCGAAAAGGTTACTCTTACCCTGCGCCCTGCTGCAGCCGACACTGGCATCGTTTTCAAGCGGGTTGATCTGCCTCAACCCAATGAAATCTTGGCAACTCCTAGTGCAGTGCATGATACCCGCATGTGTTCTGCGCTAGAAGCTAATGGCGTGCGCG